>DUJZ01000102.1 GCA_013329565.1 Methanomassiliicoccales archaeon | reverse complement strand
GCCCAGCATGTAGACCGGGATGACCGTTAGCGCTCCCCACACCGCGGTGGAGAACACCAGGGAAAGACCGACAGCGTCAGTTACCGCCAGTCCGGTGATCGTACTGAGGAGCATTCCGACGACCGCTACTGACCAGTCGTAAAGCGGCGGGCGGGGGTTCCTCATTCCGTTCGGATAGTTGAGCATGTCATCCCACACCAGGTGGTCCCCAGTTGCCACCGCGTGGTCGATGACCCTCATGTGATAGTAAGAGTCAGAGCCACCTGAGACCAGGTAGCCGTTGTCCACCGAAGTGGAAAATCCGAAATAGCTCCTGACGAACAAGGCCAGGAACACCATCATTGCCAATAACAGCACGGTTTGCCAATTTCTTCCGATCCAAGAATCCTTGAGGTTCCGAGAGAAATTGGACAACGAAAGAGAGCGCTGCTTGTCAGTAGGTTGACTGGACCCCTCCTGCTTCGTTGCCATTAGTTAGTCTCCTCTGGGGTGATTAGCAACTGATAACGCACCCCGTATAAATACGTTGGTTCGACCCAGGCCAGTAAAAAGAGGCATCTGGCTAACCGCGTCGGAACCGATATTTCGCCTCATCGGGGACGCGCCGCCTTGGCCTCTTTCACCACCTGCAGAGCGGCGGAGCGCGGGTCCTCCGCCCCGTAGATGCTGCGTCCTACGATGACGTAATCCGCTCCTTTTTCCAAGGTGGCCGAGGCGCTGCCGCCCTGCGCGCCCACCCCGGGGGATAGGATGAGCAGGTCCCCTACGATCTTCCTGAGCACCGCCACCCTCTCCGGGCGGGTGGCCGGGGCGATGATCCCTGCCGCGCCGCAATCAACCGCCATTTTCGCCAAGGACTCGGCGACCGGGGCGGTGTACTCCGCTCCGCCGGGATGGGACATCTCGGTGACCACGAAGATCTTTCGTCCGTCAGCGGCCTCCACCGCGGCCTTCACCGAATCGCTTCCGGTGAAGCCGTGCACGATGACCCCCTCCGCGCCGCGCTGCACTGCCTGAGAAACGATGAGCGAGACGGTGCTCGGGATGTCGGCCACCTTGAAGTCGCAGATGATCGGGGCCATCTTCGACAAACGGGTGATGGTGTCTGGAGACGTCGCCAGCACCAGGGGCCAGTTGATCTTTATGGCGTCCACCAGGTCGGAGACCTGTTCCGCGACCTTGAACGCCCTCTCCGGCCGCACCTCGTCCAGCGCGAGTATGACCCTGCTATCCTTCCTCATGCTATCCCTGATGCCAACGTTCCTCGCCGATTTAGGATTTTGCCATGGGCAAGCGTTAAGTTCGCCCTTGCCCGTAGAGGGGCCATGCGCCCCATCCCCATGGAATCGTCGTCCTGCTACACCAAACGGCTATCCCGAGGCTGCCGCCTGTGCCGCAAGGGGGCCAAGATGGTGCTTCTGGTCACCGGCATGTGCGGGGAATCCTGCTACTACTGCCCCCTGTCCGGAGCGAAGAAGGGAAAGGACGTGGTCTACGCCAATGAGCTCCTGGTCAGCGCGGACGAGGACGTAATTGGCGAGGCCGAGGCCATCGGGGCGAGGGGAACGGGGATCACCGGCGGGGACCCGCTGCTGGTCATGGACCGGACGGTCCGCTACATCCGTCTGCTGAAGGAGCGCTTCGGAGCCGGACATCACATCCACCTCTACACCGCTACGGTGGACCGCGAGAGGTTCCTTAGATTGCAGGAGGCGGGGCTGGACGAGCTGAGGCTGCACCCCCCGATCGAGCGATGGGGTGAACTGGAGGAGCTCGGGATAGCTGAGGCCGTAAAAGGCCTGGACATGAAGGTGGGCTTCGAAGTGCCCGCGGTACCCGGGGAGCTGGAGGGATTGCTTTCCATATGCCGGCACGCCGCCGATATCGGACTGGCCTTCGTCAACCTGAACGAGCTGGAGGTTTCCGAGACCAACTGCCAGGCGCTGCTCGGCAGGAACTTTCACGTACGTTCCGACGTTTCGAGCGCCATGCAGGGCAGCATGGAGACCTCCTGGCAGGTGATGGAGGAGGTCGGTGACATCGTACCGGTGCACTTCTGTTCCTCCAGCTTCAAGGACCAGGTGCAGCTTCGCGAACGCCTCAAGAGAAGGGCCAAGCGGACGGCAAGGCCGATGGACCTGATCACCTCGGAGGGAATGGTGCTGCTCGGAGTGATAGAGACGGACGACCTCGAGGAGGCCGTCCGTTCGTTGGAGGAGCAGGAGGTGCCGCCCGAGCTGTTCAGGTTGGATGAAAAGAGGAAGAGGTTGGAGGTGGCCTCCTGGGTGCTGGAGGGCCTTGCCGCCGTCTTGCCGTTCCGCTGCTATCTGGTCGAGGAATACCCGACCGCGGACCGGCTAGAGGTCGAGCGGCAGCCGTTGAACTAGGCCACCGAGATGCTCTGCACGTTGTGGTGCCGGTTGACCAGGTCCCGGGCTATCTTCAGGTTCTTGCCGTTCTTGCCGATGGCCCGTCCCTTGACGGCCGGGTCGACGGTAACGGTGGCGTGAACGATGTTACCGCGGGTCTCGATCTCCACCTTCTCCGGCCCGTAGTTGTAGAACACGTTCTTGATGAACGTCTCCGCGTCGTCGGAGAACTCCACGACCTGGATGTTCTTGCCGGTGGTGTTCTTGAGCTTGATCACGTTCTCGCCCGCCTTGCCAACCGCGCGGTTGGCCTGGCCGGGGTCTACGACGTAGACAAGCTTCTCCTCGGTCTCCATGCAGTCCCGCACCCTCGCCTTGGTGATCTTCTCAAAAAGGCTGATGTAGCGCAGGGTATCCTCTGTAAAGGTGATCTCAGTAGTCATGTTCAGCCCAGCGAAAGGATGTTGGATGCTCCCTTGTCGATCACGGCAATGGAGGACACCGAGAAAGGCTTTCCGCACAGGGCGCCGAGCTCCATGTTTGTTCCCTCGAACTGAAACACCGGCACGCCGTGGTCCTTGGAGACCAGGTATCCGCTGGGGCAGTTCTTGGCCACGATAATGAGCTTGGCCCCCCCGTTCCTAACCGTCTTTTCCGACTGCTCAACGCCGAAGACCACCTTTCCGGTGGTCATGGCGGACTTTAAGGCTCTTCCTAGATCGATCATTCAGATGCCCCCTTCCTAACAGGTGCGTACACGAGATTTACGGCCCCGGTCCCGAGTGTAACCGGCTGCCCCACTATAATGTTTTCTGCCACGCCGTCCAGGTGGTCTTCCTCCCCGGTCATGGCTGCGGTGAGCAGGTGGGCGGCGGTTATTTCGAAGGCCGCCCTGGCCAGCACCGACGATTTTCTTCCAGATATCCCGTGGCGTCCGATGGCCTTGACGTCTCCGTCGGCGGTCATCAGGTCCGCCACAAGCATGATGTGGCGTATGTCCACGGACAGACCCTGTTCGTCCAGGGTATGCGACGCCTCGTCGATTATCGACCGGCGCGCCGCCTCCACCCCCAGCACCTCGTTCACCTCCTGTATGGAGTTGGTGTAGGCCTGGGTATGGTCCAGTCCGTCGATCTTCAGCACTTCCCGCAGGTTGCTGCCCTCGGTGAATATGACCCACTGGTCATCCTTCTTCTTGAGCAGGGCGCGGGTGATGCCCTCCACTCCCTTCACCTTGGCCGCCTTGACCAGGTCCAGGGCCTTCTGCAGGCTCTTGAAGGACGGCTCCTTCGGCTCCAGGCACAGGTATCCTATTCCGGCCTCTCCGGCCAGCTCCACCTTCGGCGGCAGCGATTCCCTGGCCACGTCTTCCACGACCACTATGCCCCTGAGGCGGGAGACCTTCTCCTTGATCAGGTCTATCGGGCGGGACTGACCCCTTACGGAGTTACCGTCCTGGTCCAAGAGGCCCTTCTGCAGGCACTTCCTCTGGTCGGGGACGATGAACAAACGCATGTTGTGCAGATCGGTCTCGATGTCCGCCAGGTCCAGCACGGTAGTGATCTCGATGTTGGAGGCGATGTTCTTGACGGTGTCCACGTCGCCGGACAGCTCCTTGTTCACGTACAAGGTCATCATCGGAGTGCTGGGGATCCTCCTGGCGTCCACGATCTCGATGAGACGCGGCAGGCCCAAGGTGACGTTGATCTCGGCCACACCGGCATAATGGAAGGTACGCATGGTCATCTGGGTACCGGGTTCGCCTATGCTCTGAGCGGCCAATATCCCAGCGCTCTCGTTGGGATCCATCAGGTGGTTCGAGTATTTCTGGTTGGCCACCTTGAGGATCTTTACCAGGTTCTCATTGCTGATGTCGTTCCCTTCCAGACGGTGGGCGATGTTCAATATCACCCTACGGGGCAGACGCAGCTTGAGCTCCTCGCAATTCTTGAACAGCTGGTCCTCGAAGGACGAGTACGTTTTGCTCTTGTCAGGGTTCTCGTACACCAGCGGCGCGGCTGGCTCAGGCTGCTTCTTCTCCGCCTTCCGACGGGAAGCGGTCTTGGCCTTGGCCGGGGCCCTGGTGGCCTTCTCCTTCTTTCCCAGCTTGGTCAGCAGGTCCTCGGCGGCCTCCTTGTCCAGGCCGATGTCCATCAGGTCCTTGACCGGGGCCTTGACCAGGTCGGTCTGGTTGGTGTACTTCTCCTTGACGATGTCGATGGTGCCCGTGGGGACCCCTTTCTTTTCCAACGCGTTGATGAAATCCTTCTGGGCCATCACTCATCACCTCCATTATCGTAATCGGTCTCCTCTTGCTCATCGTCATCATCCGTGGTGGCCTCCATGAGGTCCTTCTCCACGGTGGCGTAGAGGCTTATCTTGCGCTCGTCCGCCCGGGACAGCAGGTCGGCGTAGTGCTCTCCGAGCACGTCGCGCAGCACGTCGTCCAGGTCGATCGCCTCGCCCTGCACGCTGCGGGTCGGGTCGATCCCGTCCTCACCGTAGTGGAACTGGATGATGCTGTCCGCGGTGTTACGGACGGTTCCATCCTGCTTCAGCTTGAGGTCCTCCAGGGCGTTGACCAATCGGCGCTGCATGTAACCTGAACGGGACGTGCGCACGGCGGTATCGACGAGACCTTCGCGTCCACCCATGGAGTGGAAGAAGAACTCGGTCGGGGTCAGGCCGCTCTTGTAGGAGTTCTTGACGAACCCCTTGGCCTGAGCGCCCAGGTCTCCCTGCTTGAAGTGCGGGAGCGTGCGGTTCCAGTATCCCCTGGAGAGACGCTCGCCTCGCACGGCCTGCTGACCGATGCAGCCGGCCATCTGAGACAGGTTGAGCATGGAGCCACGGGCTCCGGACTTGGCCATCTGAACGGCCGAGTTGCTGATACCCAGGTGCTTCCCTGCTATGCGTCCAGCTTCATCCCTGGCCTCACCTAGTTTCTTCATCGCCTCCACCTCCAGGGTCTCTTCGAGGGAACGCCCGGGCATCTGGTCCAGGGTACCGTCCCTATAGGACGCTACCAGCTGGTCGACCTCCATGAAGGTGTTGTGGATCTTGTCGTCTATCTGGCGCTTGGCCTCTTCCGGGATATCCTCGTCGTCTATCCCGGTGGAGAATCCTTTGACCATGATGGCCCCGATGGCCAACCTGGTCACGTCGTCCAGGAACTCGCGAGCGCGGTCTGCGCCGTAGTCCCTGGCGATCTTGTCCAGGATCTTTCCGCCGCCGGACCCGATGGCGTTGTCGTCGATGGTGCCCATGAGCAACTTGCCGTCGCGGATCTTGACCCAGGCGTCATACTGGCACCCGTCCTTCTCGCACTTCTGGCACTTCATGCAGATGTGCGACTTGAACTGGGCGTTGAAGTCCTTCGGCAGTATGGTCGAGAACAGGTCCTTGCCGGTCCAGAACTCCTTTCCTCCTTCGACGATCGGCTCGGGCAGCTTGTTCTCGCCCATCTTGGAAACGATGAACAACGTCTGCGCCTTGTCGAAGCGGGGGTTCTTGTATGTCAGCTGGAACACACCAGTGATATGGTCGTGGATGGCGCCGATGATCGGTCCACCGAAACGTGGCGAAAGGATGTGCTCCTGCACCTTCATCAGGATGTGCGCTTCCGCGCGGGCCTCCTCGCTCTGCAGCACGTGCAGGTTCATCTCGTCACCGTCGAAGTCGGCGTTGTA
>DUJZ01000175.1 GCA_013329565.1 Methanomassiliicoccales archaeon | reverse complement strand
GCGGAATGGCTGGACTGGGCGGCCCTGGCGCGGAGCGGGGGGACCCTGGTCATCATGATGGGCATGTCCAACCTCGGTCGCAACATGCGCCGTCTGATGGATGGCGGAGTTGAAGCGGACACCCCGGTGGCGGTGGTTCAGGACGGCTCCTCCCGGGAACAGAAGGTGCTGGTGACCACCGTCTCCCGGGCGGCGGAGGAATGCGAAAAGGAGAAAATTGATTCCCCGGCGGTCATCGTGGTCGGGAGCGTTGTCAACGTCCGATCTATGCTGGGGGACCTGCGATGAGGACGGTGCTGGTCATCCGTCCCCGCGACAAGTGGGAAGAGTCTAGGTCTATCGTGGAGGCGCATGGCATGAAAGCCATCTGCGCTTCGGTGGTGAGGGTGGAGTATCTGCACCCGTCGGAGACGGCCGAGATGATGGAAGGGCTTCGTCAGGGAAGCTACGGATCGCTGGTCTTCGCCAGCGTCACCGCCGTCCACGCCTTCGAACGGATGGCGCCGAAAGCATTGAACGAAGTGCATCCGGGCACCGAACTGGTGGCCATAGGGCCTCCCACGGCCAGAGCGCTCAGGGAACTCGGCGCATCTGAGGTCACTTTGCCCGCCGAACACACCTCGGAAGGGCTGGTGGAGCTTCTGCGGCACGGCGAGACCCCGGTCCTGATGCTCCGGTCCGATCAGGGCAACGACGTACTGCGAAAAGGCATGGAAGGGTTCCGGCCTGTCAGAGAATCGGTGGTATACGAGCTCCATGAAGACCGGGACGGACTCCTGGACGCCGCGCTTCACCAATTGTACGAGGGAAGGGTGGACGCCGTCCTTCACACCTCATCACTTTCGGCCAGGTTGATCATGGAAAGGGCGATGGAGAAGTTCGGGGAGGCATGGAGATGGAAAGCTGTGAACGCAGCGATCGGACCTCCGACCAGGGACACGCTCCTCTCGCTCGGCCTGGAGGTGCAGGTGACCTCCCCTCAGGCCACCTTCCCCGAGCTGGTGACGGCGGTCAGCAGGGCCATGGCCCAGTAAAGTAAATATTGCTGGTGCCGTTTGAAGGGCCATGAGGAAGGTAGTGGTCATCGTCGGGCCGCCGGAGCGCTGGATGCCATTGTGCCGCGAGCACCGCCAGCTGGCCGATTTCATCTGTGCGTCCCCGTTACGCGCCGAGCCCAATGACGATTCCAATTTCTCCCTGTTCCTGATGGACCTGTTCTCTGGACGTTTCGATGTCCTGGTCGCCACGTGCCCTACGGCCATCGATGCGGTGGTCACCATGGCCAGGAAGCGCAAGATGCTGGACCGGGCGAAGGAGGCGGTGGCCAAAGCGGAACTGATCGTGATCGGCGATCGCACCGCCAAGAGCGCCGAGCGGAACGGCCTGAAGGTTTCGTCCGTGGCCCCGGAGGCCACCACTGAAGCGCTGGTGCAGCACATCAATTCCCAGCCCCGCCGGGGCACCGTGGCCCTATTGCGCTCCGACCAGGGCTCCAAGCTACTTGAGGAGGGCCTCAAGGCCACCGGCTGGAAGGTGGAGGACGTGCCGGTGTACTCGCTGCTGTTGGACGAGGGTGAGGACATGCAGGATGTCATGGAACGCCTGGACCACGGCGACGTGGACGTTCTGGTCTTCCCGACCCCGGCACACGCTCAAGCGTTCCTAGTACAGCTGGAGGAGCGCTGCGGGGAGGATGAGGCGCTGTCGTTGCTGGAAGGATCGGTCATCGCGGCCATGGGTCAGGAGACCAAGGGGAAGCTGGAGTCCTACGGAATAAAAGTGAACCTGGTCCCGGATAAGGCCGAACCGTCCGCCCTGCTCAGAAAGCTCGTCGACCATCTGGAGCTCTAATGGTCGTCCAGGGTGATCGAGCGGTTCAGCCCAGACCCGCTCCTTGGACATGAGGGCGGAGATCATGCCCAGGCCGACGAAGGTCAGCGAGAGACCGTACTCGGCCTTGTCCCAGCCCAGCACGTCGCGGAAGAACCGGCCGCCCAGCAGCCCCTGGTACACCATCAGGCTCCCGTACATGAAGAAGAAGATGATGGCGAAAGGCCAGAACCTTATGCCGGACCCGAAGACCTGGTGAAGGGCGCTGATCAGAGGGACCTTCTCCTCCTCAAGCTCCTCGACGGCGGGAAGCCCGACGTCCTGCGGCCGGTCACGAACCAGTGGCCACATCAGCCAGGTGAGCACGGCCGTAAGCACCGCCAGGGCCAGGAACACCTGTCGCCATCCGGCGTAATCGGACATTGCCGCCAACGGTCCCGCAGTCGCAGGTCCGCCGACGCTGCCGATCATCAGCAGCACCCCGGTCAGCGTGCTGAACTCGTCCCGGCGGGACCAGGATGAGAGGACCTTTAACGTCGGGACGTACACCATGGCCACTCCCGGACCGATCATGACCCTCCCGGCCACGACCATCTAAAAGCTGATGGCCAAGGCCGTTACGAAAGCTCCCAGGGCGGAGAGGGCGGTGAGGGCGCAGACCGTGCGCCGTGGTCCCCAGCGGTCAGTGAGCGCACCGCAGGGCAGCTGCATCACCATGTAGGCGTAACAATATGCAGAGCCGAGCAGGGCGACAGCGGTCAGACTGACGCCGAAAGACTCCTGCAGGTCGTTGCCGATACCGCCGGCGATACCCGGTGGAAGTACACCAGTAGATAGGTGGGGGCCATGACGCCGAATATGGTCCAGCGGTTCCAGAGCGTTCGCCCTTTCTTCAAAAGATCTCCTATCGGAACCGCACCCCCATCCAGACCCCCTGAACCATCGTCAGATGTGTGAAAAAAGCCGTCCGAACCCTTTAATGGCGATCACCCCAGGACCGAACGGTCAGGACAGTTTCGTCACCTGCGTACCTTCAACAGTTCGAACGCTTCCTCTACCGTCAATGGGGGCGCAAAGTCCGCGTTCAGGTGCTGTCTGTACATCATCATCAGGCGGGAGAAGGAAGGCAGCTCCAGGTTGGCCTCCTTCAGCACCTCCGGCCTGTTGATCAGCTCCCGGAAGGTCCCGTCGAAGAGGACCTTTTTCTTGAGCACTATGGCACGATCGGCAAGCTCGAAAGCTACGGTGAGATCGTGAGTGGCGATGACCATGCTCTGCTTCAATCCCGACAGAACGTTCACCAGGTCTCGCCTCCCCTGGGGGTCGAGGTTGGCCGTCGGCTCGTCCAGAAGCAGCACCGGCGGGGACATGGAAAGGAGGCCGGCCATGGCCACTCGTTTCTTCTCCCCCAGCGAGAGGTTCTGCGGGACCCGCTTGGCGAGATGCGCGACGCCCACGGCCTCGAGCGCTCTATCCACACGTTGGCGGACCTCGTCCTCAGGCAGCCCAATGTTCAAGGGGCCGAACGCAACGTCCTCGTAGACGGAGGGCATGAACACCTGGTCGTCCGGGTCCTGGAACAGGAAGCCGACCTTCTTGCGCGCTTCGGCCGCCCCGCGCCTCTCCACCTTCTTTCCAGATATCGAGACATCGCCCTCCTTGGCGAAATCGAGCGCGGCCATCAGATGGAGCAGCGTGCTCTTTCCCGCCCCGTTCGGACCTATTAGCGCGACCCGCTCACCCTCCTCCAGATCGAGGTCCACGTTCTCCAGGGCCCGGATGTGCCCGGGGTACTCGAACGAAACGCCACGGAGGGAGATCACCACCAGACGTACCACCCCATCTGCTGGGTCAATGCCAGAGCCCCTATGATAACGAACGTCAGTCCCATGCCGGCGTCCCTGGCGCGGACATGGAATCCGCTCAACGTCCGTACCTTTCCGTCGTACCCGCGGGAGAGCAATGCCAAATAGACACGGTCCGCCCGGCGGTAGGAGCGGAGGAACATCATTCCGATGGTGTTGGAGAGCACCTTGAACGCTTCCCTATCGAACAGCGAGCGGCCGCCCTTGAAGCCTCGGGACGCCCGCGCCAGGCGCATCCTTCCGGACTCGTCCAGGATCACGAATATGAAGCGATAGGTGAACATGATCATGTCGCTGAGCACGGAGGGAAGTTTGAACCAGCGCAGCGCCCAGAGTACGTCCATGAAGGGCGTGGACGAGACCAGGACCAGCAAGAGGAGCGCCGACGAAGATATGCGCAATCCCATGGCCAGGGCGTTTCCGGACCCGGAAGTGAACAGCATGGTCAGTGACGCTACTAAAATGAACGGGAAGGCCATGGCGTATCCCCGTCCCAGATGCCGGAGCGGAACTCTGGATACCGCGGCCATGGATAGGACGAAGGCCAGGGCGAGCAGCAGCACGTCCGTTCCGGTGAGGAAGGCGATGACGACCGCCAATGAAAGGAAGCAGAGTAGCTTGACCCGGGGGTCGAAGGCCGACAGCCACGAATCCCTGGCATACCTGTCCGCGTTCAGTTCCATGGTCAACCCCGTAGTGATCGTAAATGATCGAAGGATGCCCTCAGGCCTTGTTGCGGGCCTTCATTCCCCTGAGGTAGAGGTACACCAATCCGAAGGTTATGGCGAAGCCGGCCAGTCCGGCCAGTAGAGCGCCCCAGTAGTCCTCCCCGTAGCTCAGCGGGGCGGTGTAGAACGGCTCCGACTCTTCCAGGCCGTTGTCCTCCATGACCCTCTCCAGGCCGTCCGGGAAGGCCGCCGAGAAGGCGAAATAGCCGACCAGGCCGATGGCGAAGAGCGCCATGACCACCGCTGCGGCCTTGAGGTAGCCCGAGCGGTTCATGCCTTCGCCTCCTTGGCCCTCATGCCGAACTCCATGGTCTCCGGGGCCACCCGGCTCAGGAAGAGCACCACGCCGGTGGTGATGATGGCCTCTCCCACGCCGATCATGGCGTGGTAGATGCCCATGGTCGGAATTGATAACAAAGCCTCAATGCCGTAGCTGCCCCCGGAAAGGGAGTAGCTCAAGGCCAGCTGAACACCGCAGAACAACGCCGCGGTGAGCACCGAGGTCCAGGCGGCCAGAGGCACGCCGATACCGTTCCAGTTGTCCAGGCCCTTCCTGGTGATCCTCAATACACCGTAGGCCACCAGCGGGGCGACCACGGCCATGTTGAGCAGGTTCAATCCCAGGGCGGTCAGTCCGCCGTCCCCGAAGACCAGGCACTGTATCACCAGGATGGTGGTCATTACCACGATGCCGCCGTAAAGCCCGAGTAGCGCCACGGCGAGCGTTGCGCCTATCAGGTGGCCGGTGGTGCCGGCGGCCACGGGGAAGTTCAGCATCTGAGCGACGAAGATACCGGCGGCCAGGATGGCCATGAATGGCACGGCCCTTTCGTTCAGGTTCTTTTTCAATCTATATACCGCCAAGGCGATGATCGGCAAGGCCAAGGCCCAGCCGGCCCCCACGACGATCGGGTCCATGAGTCCGTCAGGAATGTGCGTGTCAACTTCCCCCAATATTATATTCCAGGTGGATTCGTGTTACGAATCGGATTTTAGTAATACGCATTCATCGTCGCTGAATAAATAGTTAACGATTTTTCCTCAGCCTGGTGCGCAGGCCTCGGCGAGCCTGCGCACTTTGTTCAAAACCTCCTCGGGCGAGGCTTCGAGGAGGGTTAGGGATACCAGGGCGCTGCCCACGATCACCCCGTCCACCCCGGCCTCCCTGGCCGCCTTAACATCTTCCGGGCTCGAAATTCCGAAGCCAGCGGCAAGCGGCATGTCCGGGTCGGCGTTCCTTGAGCGTTCCACCATCCTTCGGAGCCTATCCCCATCGGAGCTTCCCCCGCCGGTCACCCCGGTTCGGGTGACCAGGTACAGGAAGCCGGAGGTGGCCTTCAGGAGCTTGAGATGGCGTTCCAACGGAGTCAAGGGCGTGCTCAGCTGGACCAGGTCGATGCCGTTCCTTTGGCATGCACCACGCAGCGAGCCGCCCTCGTGCAGGGGGAGGTCGGGAACGATGAGCCCGTCCGCTCCAGATCGTACACAGGCTTTCACGAACTCCTCCTCCCCCGCCCGGAATATGGGGTTGTAGTAGCCCATCAGGACCAGTGGTCTTTCCGTCTTTTCTCGCAGCTCCCGGACCATGTCCAGGACCATGGGCGGGGTCACCCCGTTCCGCAGCGCTATCACCGACGCCTCCTGGATGACCGGTCCGTCGGCCAACGGGTCGGAGAACGGTATGCCGATCTCCAGCACGTCCGCCCCGCCCTCCAGGCAGGCCATGGCGTGATCCATGAAGGCCCGGGGCGTAGGAACGCCGGCCATGAGGTAGCAGACCAGGGCCGTGCGCTTTTCCCGCCGGGCTTGGATGAACGCGTCGCGAAGGCGGCTCATCCTATCACCCCCAGCTCGAACACGGTCTCCAGGTCCTTGTCGCCCCGCCCGGATATGGTGATGACCACGATATCGTCCTTATCCATCTTCGCCGCCTCCAGCATGCCGGCGTGCACCGCGTGCGCGCTTTCCAATGCGGGGATGATGCCCTCCGTCCTGGACAACGTTACGAAGGCTTCCAGGGCCTGGGGGTCGGTGACGCCCACGTACTCCGCCCGTCCGATGTCCTTCAGGAAACTGTGCTCCGGTCCCACCCCCGGATAGTCCAGGCCGGGGGCGAGGCTGTGAGCCTCTTTTATCATTCCATGCTCGTCCTGCAGGAGATATGACTTGCAGCCCTGCAGCACGCCGACCTCCCCGCGGGACAGGGTGGCCGAGTGTCGTCCCGTAAGCAATCCGTCCCCGGCCGCCTCCGCCCCCAGCATGCGCACCCCCGCGTCCCTCAGGAACGGGTGGAAGGTCCCTATGGCGTTGCTTCCCCCGCCCACGCAGGCCACCAGCAGGTCCGGGAGGCGTCCTTCGGCCTCCTGAAGCTGACGCCGGATCTCGCGTCCGATGACGCTCTGGAAGTCCCGCACCATGGTCGGGTAGGGATGCGGCCCGGCCGCCGTCCCCAGCAGGTAATACGTGCTCTCCACGCTCCCCGCCCAGTCCCGCATAGCTTCGTTGATAGCGTCCTTGAGCAGCTTGGAGCCCGAACGAACTTCGTGCACCTTGGCCCCCATGAGCTTCATGCGGAAGACGTTCATCCTCTGCCTGGCGATGTCCTTCTCCCCCATGTATATCTCCGCTGACATGCCCAGCACCGCGGCGGCCATGGCGGTGGCCGTCCCATGCTGACCCGCCCCCGTCTCGGCGATGAGCCTGGTCTTGCCCATGCGCTTGGCGAGAAGCGCCTGGCCCATGACGTTGTTGAACTTGTGCGCACCGCCGTGGCACAGGTCCTCCCGTTTCAGGTAGATCTTGGCCCCGCCGCACTTATCCGTCAACCTTTTGGCGAAGTAGAGCGGCGTCTCCCGTCCGCCGTAATGGCGGTTATAGCTCTTCAGCTCCTCCCTGAAGGCCGGGTCGCGCTTGGCCTGTTCATACGACCTCTCCAGCTCCTGCAGCGCGGGGACCAGCACCTCGGGCACGTACTGCCCTCCATACTCTCCGAACCTGGCTTTCATTCCTGAGCACCTCTTATCGCTTCGATGATCCTCATTAATATGCATGGGTCCTTCCTGCCGTTCGCCTCCGCTCCGCTGGAAACGTCGATGACGGAAGGCTGCACGACCTCGATCGCCCTATGAACATTCTCTGCGGTCAGACCGCCGGCCAGCACCACCGGCAAAGGGGCGACCATGTCCCGGAGCGCCCTGCTGAGCGACCAATCGTGCGTTCTCCCGTTACCTCCGGCCCGGGGCCCCGGAGAATCCAATACCAGGGCGCTCAGGTGCGGCAGGGACGGCATATCCACCTCCGTACCGGGCCGGACCGGGAGCATGCCCCAGAGCGGAACGCCGATCCCGGCCATCTCTGAAAGCAACGTACGGTCCAATGGGGAATGCAACTGCAGGACGTCCGGGTCCAAGGTCCGGACCATGCTCTTCAGCACCTCCGGCCGCCTTTCGGTGGTCACCGCCACCCGCCGTCCCTCGCACACGGACATTAGGTCCCTGGCATGATCGAGCTCCAGGCACCTGGGCGAATCTGACAATACCACGAATCCCAGGTAGTCCGCGCCCCGGCACGCTTCCAGGTCGTCCACGCTCCGCATCCCGCAGATCTTGAGACCTGTCATCGGGGTATCCTCAGGGACAGCAGCTTCTCCTTCGGGCATGGCGAACCGCTCAGGGCCGAGCCGACGAGCACCCCTGAGGCGCCCAGGTCGCGCATCTTCCGTACATCCTCGGCCGAATCCATCATGCTCATGGCCAAAGCCGGCCTTCCGTCCGATCCCATCAGCTCTAACGCCTGGGCCAGAACATCCTGGCCCGGGCGGAAGGTCCTAAGGTCCCTTCGATTGTACGCAAGTATGTCCGCGCGGGAGTCGAAGGAACCTTCCAGCTCCCCCAGGTTGGAGGATTCCAGGACCACCTCCAGTCCTAGATGGTGAGCCTTCTCGATAAGAGCGTCCCTGCCGGCCGCAAGACGCCGATCGAACACCCCTTGAATGAGGAGAACGGCCGACGCTCCCGAACGCGACGCAGCTTCCACTTGCTCCCCGTCCACCACGAAGTCCTTCATCATCGCCGGCATCCCGGTCCGCGCGGCCAGTTCCAGGTAGCGCAGCGAACCGAGGAAGTAGCGCGGTTCGGTGATCACGGACAGGGCGGCCGCCCCTCCTGATTGGTAATCGTCGATCAGCTCCTCGGCAATGTGGGCCCCCAGCCTTCCGGCGGTGGGCGAGGCCAGCTTGACCTCGGCGACGATCGGGAAGGTCAACGAGGCGCGCAGGGCGTCTGCCAGGGAGGCCCTTCCGGCCGTTCCGTCCCTGGATCGCTTGACAGCTCCGTTCGAATAGAACCCGCAGTCCACTAGCTCCCAGGCGTTGCGCACCAGGAGCGACAGGCGGTCCTCCACCCCGTTCAGCATCAAGCCTCCCCCTGGCTGGCCTTTATGTACTCCTTCATCTTGGCGAAGGCCTTCCCGCTGTCGATGGTGATCTCCGCCAGGGCGAGGCCTGAAGCCAGGCTGGCAACCTTTCCAGAGACGAGAAAAGCGCAGGCGCTGTTAATCAGGACCGCGTCCCGGCGCGCTCCCTTCCGTCCACGCAGGACCTCGTAGCTGCAGCGGGCGGCGGCCTGAGGCGACAGCTCGGCCACGTCCCGGGGTGAGCATCTCCCGATGCCCATCTCCTCGGGGGTGAGCTCGTACCTCTCCACATCCCCATGCTTCAGATGGGCGACCAGGGTGATGTCGCAGGGCGACACCTCGTCCATCCCCGGGAGGCCGTGAACGACCATGGCCTCCTCGACGCCCAGTGAATCCAGCACCCCGGGGACCACTTCCAGCAGTCCTACGTCGCTGACGCCCATGAGCTGCCGGCGTCTTCCCAGGACCGGGTTCATCAGGGGCCCCATCACATTGAACACCGTGCGGCAGTGGACCATCCGGCGGGCCTTGGAGGCCTGGCGCATGGAAGGGTGGTAGAGGGGGGCGAACAGGAAGGCGAAGTTGATGCGGTCCAGCATCATGGAGGACGTCTCGAGGCTGGGTGAGATGTTGGCACCCATGGCCTCCAGGAGGTCGGCGCTTCCGCAGCGTCCGATCGATGAACGGTTGCCGTGCTTGGCCACCG
>DUJZ01000107.1 GCA_013329565.1 Methanomassiliicoccales archaeon | reverse complement strand
ACAAGCCGGTCATCCAGTACGTGGTCGAGGAGGCGGTCAAGGCCGGCATCAGGGACATCATCATCGTCACTGGACGGCACAAGCGGACCATCGAGGACCACTTCGACCGAGCGTTCGAGCTGGAGAGCATCCTGAAGAACGGGAACCGCCAGGCGCTCCTGGACAGCATCAAGGGACTGTACGAGATGGCCGACCTTCATTATATCCGTCAGCACGAACAGCGCGGTCTGGGCGATGCGGTCTACCAAGCAAGGCATCACGTCGGCGACGAGCCGTTCGCGGTCATGCTCGGGGACACCATCCACGTATCGGACGTGCCGGTGGTGAAGCAGCTCATGGAGATACACGCCCGCACCGGTAGGTCGGTCATAGCCGCGGAACGCGTGCCAGGAGAGAAGGTCAAGGACTACGGCGTACTGGACGCCGTCAAGCTGGACGACCGCCTCTACGAGATCAGGGACCTGGTCGAGAAGCCGAGGCCGGAGGAGGCCCCCTCCGACCTGTGCATCGCCGGCACGTACGTGCTGACGCCGGGCATATTCGAGTGCCTGGAGAACACGCCGCCCGGTCACAACGGGGAAGTGCAGCTGACCGACGCGTTGCGCCTATTGCGGAAGAAGGAAGGAATGCTGGCCTGGGAGTTCGTTGGCAAACGGTACGACATCGGCGACATCCCGGGATGGCTGAACTCGCAGTTCGAGCTGGCCCTCAATCATCCGGTTTACGGTGAGAAGCTCAGGCAGCGCATCCGGGAGCTTAACCAGCAGGAGCACTTCCTCTGATCAGGTGGGTATGAGGAGAAGCGGCCTGGTGGAGCGTTTTACCACCTCCTCCGAGGTGGACCCGAGCGTCGCTCCCCGCAGGTAGCCTTTTCCGGTGGTGCCCAGCACGACGAGCGTAGCGTCGATCTCCCGCGCCGCTTCCAGGATGTTGTACGCCGTGGTACCAAAATGCAGGTGCGTGTCGATCTCGCATTCCTTTTCGTCCAGCTTGGCCTTGTACGCTTCGATCTTATGCCTGACCTCCTTGAAGCGCTTTTCGTCGGTCATGCTGTACCTGGACGATTGAACCACATGGAACAGGGTCATCCCCTTCGCCCCGGCGTCGATGATCTGTTGAACGAAGGGCAGCATGGCCTTGGACCTATTGCTCAGATCGATGGTCACCAGAACCCTGTCGAGCAGGGCCGGGCACTTCTCACAGTAACCTAGCGGGTCGTCGTTCGCCCCCATGGGAAACTTGTCCAATAGGACGGGAAGCTTGGAGCGGCGTATGACGGCCAGGGACGTGCTTCCCACGATGAACTCCTTCACCCTCCCCTTTCCGGAAGCGGCCATGGCGATCATGGTGACCTCGTGCGTATCGGCGGCCTTGAGTATGGCCGGCGCCGGCTCCTTGCGGACCTCGGTCACCAATTGGTGCCCGAGACCGGCCTTGCTTATCCTTTCCTCCATCGCCTTCAGCAAGGGGTCCCGTTTGGAGACGTGATCCAGAGCGGAGTAGATCATGACCTCCATTACCCCGTACCTCTCCATCTGGGTGGCGATATCGACCATCATCATCGATTGGGGAGAAAGGTCCACCGGGACCAGGAGCTTCTTGAACATGGGACCCTACTATAACCCAGGGTCTAGGATATTAGGTTTTTTCCGTTCACTTCGAGACGGAGCATCATTTTCAAGAACGTACCCGTAACCTTGATGTCCGAGTATCTGTTCACCGCAATGCTGGAACGCCAAGATGACCGCCGCCATGGAACGACTCGTTGACCGACGGACCGGGGCAGTGCTAACCACCCTGCTCTCCAGCCTGATGCTTGGAACGTCGTACGTGGCGGTCAAGATGACCGTCGGTGAGGTGAACCCTTTCCTGCTGGGAGCGGCCACCATGGCCGTGGGTTCCGCCGTTCTTCTGGCATACATGCTCTGGAAAGGGATGCTGGACCCGGCGATGTTGAGGCGTTGGGAGTTCTGGGCCGGCCCGATCATCAACACCGGGGTGGTCGCCCCCTCCTACGTTGGATTGACGATGACCACCGCCTCCGTGGCCGGCCTCATAATCGGCACCAACGTGGTGTTCGTGGCCCTGTTCAGCCGTCTACTGTTCGGGGAACGGCTGGGCAAGCGACGGCTGTTCGGGCTGGCCATAGCCCTGCTGGGATTGATAACCCTCACCACCCGCTGGGACCTTTCGCTCCTGGACGGCTCCCGGATGACCGGCAACCTCCTGGTCCTGATATCCGCGGTGTGCATCGGAGTATCGGTGGTTACCTCCAGGATAGCGCTCCGCAGTCTTACGCCGGAGCAATGGAGCCTCAGCCTGCACCTGATGCTGCCGCCGGCGCTACTGGCGTTGTACTTCCTCGTGCCCATGGACGGCGGGCTTTCGACCGTGAACATCCCTGCCGCCCTGTTCATCGGCATCGTATGCACCACCGTACCGACCGTGCTGTGGACCTCGGCACTGAAGCACATCAGCGTGGTCACCTCTGCAACGATATTGATGGTCGAGTCCGCTTTCGCCGTTTTCCTGAGCTGGATATTCCTGGGCGAGGTCATCGACGTCTTCGTCGTTACCGGCGCAGTGATGATCTTCGCCGCCATACTGCTCATGGCCAGATCGGACTGAGCCATCACAGCTTCCCGTGATAACGCAGTAGAACAGAGGAAGGTTAAAGGGTTTGGAGCCTTGAAGGGGACAGGAAGAATCACTTCTTCTTCTTGTCATCCTTCTTCTTCTCACCCTTGGGACCACACTTTCCGCAGGACATGCTTGACCTCCTATGGGGGAGACCCACGCTAACGAAATTGTAGCGGTCCATATATTAAGTTAATCTTGCCAGTAGAATAAATGTTAAAAATTTACTCGAATAATAACACGACACCTGTAAACTTGTTACGCGCATTTTCCTTCTAGCTTGGTGTCGCATAGTTACCTAGACCGATAAATCCGAGGTGAAAATCGTTCAGCGAAAGCATGCTGGATAGAGGTGATTATCAAAAATCAAAAGTGATTCTGTGAGGATTCGACTTAAATATCATCCTTGGCCCTAGGTCCCGACATGGGAAATATGCACGTCTTAGAGACCTCTAGATTACTGACGGAGGAGTACACCGCCAAGATCCTCATGGCCACCATGGGACGGGCCAAGAGCGCCTTCGAGCTGAGCGACGCCCTAGGAATTCCGATCGCCGCCTGCTATCGCAAGATCAGGGTCCTCGAGAAAGCGGGGCTGATCAGATGCAGCGAGCGGCGCCTGACCCAGTCGGGGAAGCGCATGAGCATGTACAAGTCCATGGTCCGCAACGCCAACATATCGTTCGAGCGCAACAAGATCCGCGCCCGCATCGAGATGGAGGACGGCAGCAGCACCGACGACTGCCTGGACATAGACCTGGGAATGATGTTCAAGGAGACCCACGCCTGACCGGCCGTTCTCCATCCCCTCCTTTTCTTTTTTTATTCCTATAATAATTCGATGATTCTTTATAGGAATCACATACCGCAAAATAATCGACAATTCCAGTAGGATTGATGGGAAATTATAATTAATTCCGCTCGTGCTATGCGTTTTCCACAATCTTTATTAATCATCTTACGGAAAGGGGCGCGGTGATCTGCCCCGATCCGGCAGATTTCCTATTTAGGAGGAAGCGGCTAATGAGCGACGGAAATACCATCGAGAGCGTAATGGATGAGGTGCGGCGTTTCCCGCCCCCGAAGGAGTTCAGCGAGCAGGCGCATGTAAAGAGCCTTGAGCAGTACCAGAAGATGTACGAGGAGTCCGTTGCGGACCCGGAGGCCTTCTGGGCCAAGATGGCCTCCGAGGAGCTGCACTGGTTCGCCAGATGGAACAACGTTCACAGCTGGGACAAGGATAACGCCATCATAAAGTGGTTCGAGGGAGGCAAACTGAACGTCTCCTACAACTGCCTGGAC
>DUJZ01000157.1 GCA_013329565.1 Methanomassiliicoccales archaeon | reverse complement strand
CGCTATGCTCGGCAATCTCTCACCATGCTGGCTAAACCCGGCGCCGATAGATAAAGGCTTGTTTCACCCTTGTCGGCAACCCGACCAGCGGCTTTCGCCGGGAACCCCATTGCCATCAAATAAGAGGATGAACGTAATGATCATGGAGAAGATCGGAGCGATATAAAAGGCGAGGCAAAGAGGGGAGGATCGTATGCGAGAGGGGAAGGTCTGGTACACGCCGCAACAGAGGGAGGCCGACCTGGTCGGGATCCTGATGTGGGTGGTCTGGTTCGTGATATTGAACGGCATGTTCTTTTTCATGTTCAACGACGAGGGGACCAACGACCTGATACTGTCTCCATTGTTCTACTGGGTAACCATAGGTCCCATGTTCGCCTTCATGTTCCTAGGAAGGCGCGTCATGAAACCCGAGATGAGTGCGCCCCCCGGGTCCCCGAGCGACATGAGCAACTTCGCGACCTCCGTCATATCGGTATTGGCATGGGGGCTGGTGCTGCTGGTGTGGGACATCTTCTATGGAGCGGACCGAATCATCGGCGTATCCCTCGGCCTTGTGTTGATCCTACTGCTGCTGATGGCGACCAATCGCCGCTGGAATTTCTGAATCAGCATATGGACCGGAACGCTTCCAGCACTTCCTGAAGCGGACGGTCGGTGCGGAAGCCGGTGGGGGAGAAGTTGGTGCGCGATACCTTACCAATGGATCGCATGGCCTCCAGCAGCTCGTCGCGTCCGGGAGGGGAAAGCCTGAGCATGGCGGCGATCTCGTTCGTCTCATAATAGTACGGGACGTCCAGCTCCTCCTTCCAGATATCGAAGTGCTGACGAACGCGCTCCTGACATTCCAGCCCTTCCGGGACGATGGCGTTCGATATCGCCTCATGGTCCATCAGCGGGCCGAGCCACAGCGGGCCTATCTTTCCTTCTCCGACCTTTCGCTCCCCGGTCGTCCGGTCGTAGGACATCATGCCCAATTGTTCCAGGGAAGCGTCCGCGGCGCCGGCGCCATCCTTGGTCCTCAGGAACAGACGGAAGTAGTGGTCCGCGTAGTAGCAAAGTAGGGGCGTTACGCCCTTGTCCTCCTGGGCCGCCATGCGGACGATGGTGCCGATCATTATGCGCAGGCCGCTCTCGTGCAGGAACGGGTTCCTCTGGCTGTTGGCCATGTACCGTCGCCGGCATTTGCCCGGGTGCGTTCCGGAAAGTGATGCGGTATCGGTCGCGGTGACGGCCAGAATTCCCTTTCTGGCCATGCCCTGCAGTGCGGACGGAACGAAAGGTATCGGCGTTCCGAACGGGTCCAGGTCTATGTAATCGAATATCTCCTCGGCCAGAAGGCAACGCAGGTCCGCGTTGCTCACTTCGGCGTTATCAAGAGAGTTCAGCTCGATGTTCTTCTGGATGTGATCACAGGCCAGCGAATCCTTGTCGTTGATGATGAAGCGGTAGTTGCCAGGCGCCTCATGGCATATACGAATTCCACGGGCGCCGGTGGCGGCCATGGCGTCCAGGCACTTCCTTGGGTTGATCACAGAATGAAAAAGAGCAACGGAAACGTCACGGTTGAAGGCCATCTGCCGGTTGAAAAAGACCCTTCCCTCGATCTTGCCAGGTCCCTTCTCGGATATGGACTCGGGAACGAAGAGCTGCGTGCTCCCCTCTCGGATGATATTTCCTTCCAGATTCACAAAAGCTCGCCCTTCATCAGCTTCATTATCTTGTAGGGCAAAAGGTTTCTGTTTATCGGCGTAACTTCCAAAATGCGGACGTCATCGCGCCTTCTGATGTCCTGCAACAACGGATTGCGGGATTTCTTGTGCAAGGTCAGCAGCATCGGCTTATCGGTCTTCAGCGCTTCCTTGACCGCGTCCCGGAACCGGTCGCTCTCCACCTCGATCTTGCCAACCTCGTCAATGACGATTATATCGGCCTTCTCGCAGGCGTTGGTCAGGGCCTGGACGCCGATCGACTGAAGAACGTCCAGGTCGACGCCCATCTTGCCCACCATGAACTTGCTGTGGATGTCGGTCGCGGCCAGAACGCCGCGCTCCTTGGTCATCCAGTCCATCACGTAAAGACCGGTGCGCTTCTTGTCGTCCAGGATCGGCTCGGTGATCATTCCTCCGACAACGAGCCCCTCGTCCTCCAGCATCTTGATGACCTGGATGAGAGTGTTGGTCTTGCCCGCGCTAGGAAGCCCTGTAATGCCGATCTTGATATTGTTCATCCGATACCCCGGTGTCAGCGCATCGAATGGGCTCGATGCTTTGAAGGACCTATATGGTAATCCTAGCTTAATATCCTTTCCCGAAGGACGGATTGCTGGGTTCGCCTTGGTAACCTTTTATAAAAATAATAATGAACGTATTTATCGGCTCTCGACCGACCTCACGTACATGAGCGGATAGCGCAAGTCGTCCTTGAAGTCCATGGCCGCTATCACGATGGTGTTCCCGACGGCGATGGTCAATTCCACGTTGAGCATGTTGCCGGTTAGGGTCTGATAATCGAACTCGTCCTTCTTGCGGCGCAGCACCTCACGGGATATATGGACCTTGACGTCCTTGACGAACGGCTGGACGCGGACGCCGTCCTCTATCGCTTTCTCAAGGATCTCCACGTTGGCCGCGGCGACCGGCGTTCCTACGAACTGATGGTAGATCGTTCCTAACTTGATGCCCGCCTCGAAGACCGCCCTTTCCCTTTCGCTGCAGTTGAAGTAGTTGGCAGCGAGCTCCTCGCGCTTGCTCGTCATTTCGTTCGGTGGTGATAAGGAACACATGATTAATAATCCCTATCCTGGCCCGTCCTATTTCCCTAGGACCTGCGAAAAGGATATACGGTCGACGGCGATTCGACCAACGGGCGAAGGGAATGTTGGAGGATATCAGGGAAAAGCTTAGAATGGACAACGAGCCAAAGGAGAGCATCGATCCCCGCGCCCGCAAGGTGTGGATGATCGGCGGAGCGCTCGGTTCCATCATCGTCATGGCGATCGCCCTTGGCTTCTACGCCTTCGTCACAATTGTCTACGGCGCCCCGGATTGGGTGGGATGGATCGCCATCGCTCTGGCGCTCGTTTACGTTCCGTGGGGTGTTTACTTCCACCCCTGGCTCAGGATGCGATTCTGGCGCTACGAGCTCAGGGAGAACGAGCTGGAGATACAGCACGGGATCTTCGTGATCAAGAGGCACCTCATCCCCATGGTCCGCGTTCAATACGTTGATACTGAACATGGTCCGCTGATGCGCTACTTCGGTCTTACGACACTATCGATCTCCACGGCGGCCACCAAGTTCGCCATTCCCGCCCTGCCGAAGCAGAGGGCTGAAGAGCTTCGCGGCGAGATCGCCACCTTGGCCCGAGTAAGTGAGGAAGATGTCTGATCTCCGACGCCAGCATCCCCTGCTCGTACTTCTGGACACCGGGCGGGGGCTGATATCGAACCTCAGCTTCGCGCTCATCATCGCGATATCGTTGCCGGATAGCATTTTCGGAGGTTTTGTCGGCAACGCCATAGTGGCATTGCTGGTCATGTTCGGTCTTTCCACCTTGTTCAACTTCCTCCGCTGGTATTTCTTCCTCTATCGTTACGAGGAGGGGATGGTGCACATCCGCCAGGGCGTGCTCTTCAAGCGCGAGCGGACCATCAAGAGGGACCGCGTTCAATCGATGAACACCAACGCCAACGTGCTACAGCAGGCGTTCGGCCTGGTGACGCTGCAGATCAAGACCGCCGGGGTCAGCGTCGACGCCGAGGTTAATTTACGTGCGGTATCCAAGAACGAAGCAGAGAGCATCAAGGCGCATCTTTACTCCAACGGTGTCCGATCTGAATCGGAACCGGTGGAAGTTCCTAGGGCATCCCGCTTCCTGCAAGGCAGGGACATCTGGTTGGCCGCACTTACCTCTGGAAGGTTCATGGTCCTGTTCTCGGTCGTGGCACTGATCTACGCCCAGGTGTTCGAGTACATTCCGCAGAGATACCTGGACCAGGCGGTGGAGAGCCTTTCGACGATTCCGCTGATGGTCGGCATCGGGATCGCCGCAGGACTGTTCCTTCTCTCCTGGGCCCTATCCGCGATCGTGTTCGTGATCCAGTTCGCCAACTTCTCCGTGCGCCGGTTCGAGGACCGCCTGGAGATCAGCTGGGGCGTGCTGAAGAAGAGCCACGCGATCGTCAAGCTGCACCGACTTCAGGCCGTGGTCGTTCAGCAAGGTCCGCTCCGCCAGCCGTTCGGCCTGTGCACGATGCTGGTCGAGGTGGCCGGGGGCGGGGCCAAGGAGCAGGAGAGGATATCCCTGCTGCACCCGCTCATCAGAAGGAAGGAGGTCGAGGCGTTCCTCAGGGACATCCTTCCCGAATACCATTTGCCGCTCGAATCGGTCGTTCTTCCGAAGCGGGCGATGCGCCGCTACCTGTTCCGATCGACCGTGCCAGTGGCGGCGTTCATTGGAACGATCATCACCGCCTTCTACTTCTGGGGCCTTCCCTATTCCTGGATCTCGCTACTGCTTCTGATCCCAGCATTATCGCTCGGCCTCTCCAGGTACCGGAACGGTTCCATCTCCGTGGAGGATGACCAGGTCACCCTCCGATTCCGCTACGTGAGTCTGGTGCAGGTCCTGATCAAGCGCTCGCATATCCAGTCGCTATCGCTCTCGGCGAATCTATTCCAACGCATCGGAAAGCTGCGCACCGTGCAGCTGTCCTTCCTCTCCTCCCCGGCGGGAAAGAACTACTCCCTCAAGGACCTGGACGCGGAGGACGCCGAGTCCGTCCGTGACTGGTACTCCATGAATTAGTCCTCTCCTTCGGAAAGCTTCATCATTTCATTAACGGAAACCAAAATCATTATCCACTTTAAGCTACGATATTCACGTCGGGTATCATTATGGAGCAAGCCAAAAGATACGAGCTGCCAAAGCTCGCTTACGGATACAACGAGCTCGCACCTTTCTTGAGCGAGGAGCAACTGACCGTTCACCACACCAAGCATCATGCCGCTTATGTGAACGCCGCCAACGCCATTCTCGAAAAGATGGAGAAGGCCAGGGCGGAGGGGACAGACCTGGACTGGAAAGCCCTAGCCAAGGACATGTCGTTCCAGGTAGGAGGCCACATTCTTCACAAGTTCATGTGGGAGAACCTGGCACCGACTGGCAAAGGCGGAGAGCCCAAAGGAAAGCTGCTTGAGGTACTGGTCAAGGAGTTCGGTTCCATCGAGCGCTTCAAGAAGGAGTTCAGCGCCATGGCCACCAGCGCCGAGGGTTCCGGATGGGCGGTCCTGGTCTGGTGCGCGGGAACCAACCGGCCGTTCATGATGCAGGTGGAGAAGCACAACGTCAACGTCTTCCCCGGTTTCCGCATGCTGATGGTCCTGGACGTCTGGGAGCATGCGTACTATATCGACTACAAGAACTTGCGGCCTAAGTACGTAGAAGCTTTCTGGAACCACGTCAACTGGGGCACGGTGGAGAATAGACTGGACGCCATCCTGAAGTGATCAAAACCTTTCCAACTTGCGGTGGATGCGTTCGACCATGAATGTCACCCACCGCGAGGGTTCCTTCTTCTGCGTAAAATCCCAACCCTTCCAGGTGGTCCATATCGATTCGGGGGTGAACCTGCCCTGTTCGTCGCGCTTCGATTCGATGACCGATAGCATATCTCTGAAACGGTGATCGCCGTGTACCCAAGGGCACTCGCTCAACGTATCAGCCACGCTCAGTATGTCGTACCACACGAAGGGAAGCTTTAGCTTGCGGAAGTCCGTTCCCATAAAGAACATGTACGGGTGACGTTCCCGGCTGCTATCCCACAGGTTCAATATTGAACCGGATATGGTACGGGCCAGCCGTTCGTTCTCATCCGGCTCTATCGCCCTTGCCGCCTTCAGCGTGTACAGGCTAGCTATGGGGCAGGGATCGTCCTTGCGTCCAGGCCCCCTGAACCTGCCGAGCTCACGGGAAACCGCGCATGGCATTCCGTTGTCCCTCGACAATTCGATGAGACGGGACATGCCAGGGGCCAGGTCCAGATCTGGAAAGCATTTCGACAGCGAATACAGCATCAAGGGGGCGTCGCACAGCGCCCAGCCCGAGGTCGGCCCTCCCGTACCGCCGTAATGCTCCGGGATGTTCACCGTTATCCTCGGCAACCCCTGGTCCATTCCTTCCACGAGGTTATCGACGAGCGTCTTCGCCTCCGTCGAAGCGAGGTCCAGACCCAGGTCGGCCAGGAAAGCGAACTTGTGGATCGGGTGTCCGGCGCTCTTGTGGCTGACGCAGGGCGGCCACGGCCATTCGGAGATCTCCTTGATAATGGTCCGGATGCGAAGGTCCGTGAGGGTCTCCGGCATCATGGACGGATCTTCCAGGAGGTCCCTCCTGACCAGGGAGGACAGCATAGGGTCACCCGACATGAGCCAATCGATGTCCAGGCCGTTCATGTTTATTCATAAGGGACGAGATAGCGAATAACCTTTTTCCAGACGGTAACGATATCCTAGCTGGTCAAGTAAATATTTATACGGATTTCGGCATGAGTTGCCGAAATGAACGCCGCGGAGCGTATCCAGGAGCTCAAGGCGCAGCGCAAGGCGATAATCCTCGCGCACAATTACCAGTCGCCGGAGGTGCAGGACGTCGCCGATTATGTAGGCGATTCGCTCGGCCTGTCCCAAAAGGCGGCCAGCACCGACGCCGAGGTCATCATTTTCTGCGGTGTCGATTTCATGGCCGAGAGCGCCAAGATCCTTTCTCCGGAAAAGAAGGTCGTTCTTCCTGAGTCGGACGCCATGTGCCCCATGTCGGCCATGTGCACCGATCTGGAACTAGGTCCGGTGAAGGAAAAGTATCCCGAGGCGGCCATCGTCGCTTACGTGAACACGTCCGCTGCCGTAAAGGCTCTGGCGGACGTCTGCTGCACTTCAGCCAACGCCGTGAAGGTCATCGGCAGGATGCCGCAGAAGCGCATAATCTTCGTTCCGGACCGGAACTTGGGCGCGTACGTGCAGAGGTTCCACCCGGACAAGGAGATATTGTCATGGCCCGGATTCTGTCCGACCCATCATGATATCGACGTCGAGCAGCTGAAAGAGCTGAAGAGGGATCATCCCAAGGCGAAACTGATGGTTCATCCCGAGTGCACGCCCGAGGTCATCGACATCGCCGATCACGTTTCCTCAACGGAAGGCATGATCAGGTACGCCAAGAGCTCCGACGCGCAGGAGTTCATAGTCGGTACCGAGGTGGACATGACCTATCGTCTGGGAAAGGAAGCCCCCGGCAAGACCTTCATTCCAGTTCCTACGGCCGTCTGCCCGAACATGAAACGCACCACCATCTCCTCCTTGATCAAGGCGTTGGAGACGCTCTCTCCTGAGATCACCCTTTCTCCGGAGATAATCGAGGCGGCGAGAAAGCCGTTGGAGAGGATGATGGAGATAGGGCGAGGGGACTGAGGTCCTCAATTTTCATATCAGAGCAAGGTCTGCAGCGCGTCGAAGACGAACAATATCGCGAACACTATCATCAACGCTCCGGAGCCGGCTATCACACGCTGATGCCAGATGGAGCTCCATTTCCCCTTCGTTCCGAATATGGTCATTCCCACGAAGCCCTCCCACAGGAAGTCGCAGGTTATGTGGACCAGTGCGAAGAACGGAAGCATCCACCAGCCAAAGGTGACCGCTGTCGCCGTTAGCGCAGCGCCGACCGTGGCCCACCATAACAACCATCCGGGGTTGAATGCCGTGGTCGTGACCCCCGCCCAGAAGGCGCTCTGGGTCTTCGTGCTGCAGCTGGCCACGACCTCCTTGCGGGTACGGAACACGTCGTACCCCATGTAGATCAGGATGACCCCCCCGAGGAGGCCTATCGCCCCCAGCACCATGTCGTTCTTCAGGAACACGCTCAGCCCTAGAAAGATCGCCACGAT
Organism: Methanomassiliicoccales archaeon; assembly: GCA_013329565.1. Lineage (GTDB taxonomy): Archaea > Thermoplasmatota > Thermoplasmata > Methanomassiliicoccales > UBA472 > UBA472 > UBA472 sp8940u. Next base: position 4,963 of record DUJZ01000157.1, on the reverse strand, counting down.
CGTCGGCACCTCAACGATAGAATGCCCCAGGGCGATCTTCCACCCGGACCAGCGGTCCTGGAACCCGCAGGCGATCGTCATAGCGAACACCGGGCCGGGCATCAGCACCCCCGACAAGGAGATGACGGCCACGGAGCCTAGGAAGAGAAGTGCGGAGTCCAAATCATCGCCTCACAGGTACCAGTCGACGGTGAGGTTGATGTAATCGTCCGGAGACATGTCACGCAGCGTTCCGCTCTCCACCTCGATTATCGAGACGCTGTGAATTCGGGAGTTCATTATCTCGTCCATGCTCACCGGGGGGCTCTTGTAGTAGAGGTCGCAGTAATGCTTGACCAGCCAGGCCTCCTTCTCGTCCCTGTCCCGCGGCGGGCGGGTGAAGAAGGGCATGACCGGCATCACGTAGTGCGGCGGAGCGGCCAAGGAGAACTTCTGACAGTGATTGCTGTACCGTGCGATCTTGGAAGCGATCCTTGCGCGTATATAATCCATGGGGTCCAGGGCGTGCGCCGGCGGCACGTAGCCGGTCTCCACCTCCACGATCATTGTGCCGTCGCCCTTGCGAGCGTGAACGTCGCAGCTCAGCCCGGCGTCTATCATATGCTCCAGATCCACCTCGTAACCGTCCTGGATGAGGTATTTCGCGACCACCATCTCCAGTACCGAGTGGTTGATCTTCAGCAGATTCTTCTCTTTGAGGTCTAGCAAGCGCTGGTCCAGCTTGCGTAGGGCTTCCTCGCACTGAGGGTCGCAGCCGGCGACCAGCTTGTTGATCAGCGATTCCAGGTCCTGGGCGAACTTGTCCAAAAGGATGCCTCTGCTCCGGTAAACACGAATCTAATCCTTACTTTTTATGCTCCTTGCACACCACCAGGGTGAGGGTGGACCGAACTCCCGGAAGCTCGCGGATGGCGCTGATGGCCGCGCTCATCTCGTCCTCCGACGGTGCGTCCACCTTCACCAGGATGTCGTATACCCCGTAAACGATGTAGCACTCCTTTACTGAGGGCATGTGGCACAGGGTTTCCATCACCCGTCCCTCGGCGCCGATGTCGTTGGTCATGGCCACGATGGCGCTGTTCATGAGAAAGCTATGGAACTAACTTGAAATGAAGGTTACCGCCGTCTGATGAAGAAGGTAGACGGCAAGACCATGGCGTTCAGTCCTCCGCGGAGGGGGAGAACACGTCGGTTATGGTCCCGGTCTCGCAGGATACGCAGAAGCCGTATCCCTCGGAGGTTATCTCGTGGGCCACACGCAGGGAGTAGGGAACTCCCACGAAGCTGCTCTTCGCGTCCTCTAGATCCATTTGCTCCATGTTGCACCTCTTTTAGGGAATTGGTGATTATTGCGGAACAGCACATAACCGTGATGTTCAGCAATATGCAGGGTTAACGGTGCTATGTCTAGAATGAGACATAACCGATCGGAGCAAACGTTTAATTCGCCCCAGGGAGTAACCGCATCCGTCACTGGACAACTTATCGGATCGATGAAGAGAAAAGGGTTGGCTGATCTTCGCGGAGATGATGAACCCTATGAGTGCAGAGATCCCGGTCCAGGACTCAATCCAATCTACGAATGGATATGCGAAGTCCAGGCGACCGATCGCAATCCCCGTAGCATTTTCCGGCCGTTATACGTACGACCTGCGAATCGTCCGGGATCAGGACGCTGGTTATTCCGTCCAGAACCGCTCGCACCAGCTTGTCCAGGTCCGGGCGCTTGGTGTTCTGCTTCCAGCGCTTGGGGGTGCTCTTCGGCCTGCTGAAGGTGAACTCCATGACGACTTCGTATCCCAGGCGGCGGTCCTCGGAGAAGTAGCTCTGCGGTCTTAGTTCGTTGGTATGCTGCGCCTCGGTCGCTATGCGGTTGCGCCAGGCTTCCGTATTGGCGTTGGTGTGGGTGGTCACCACTCGCTCCAGCTTCTTGATGTAGAACGCCTTGGTGCTTCCCTGCGGCACGGGTTCGCCGGCAACGAAGAACTCGATGACGTCAGGGTCGAACTCCTCGTCGGTCATGAAGTCCGCCGGTCCCGCCTCGTGCTCCTCAGCGTCCGCTTCTTGATCGTTCACGTGCATCCCAGAGGGGATATGAATACCCCTGGTAATATAATTTCACCCGCTATGCGCGGTTTCAGGGGACCAGCCGGTTGCGGTCCCTCGGGAACAGGATCGTCTCCCGGATGTTGTTCAGGCCCAGCATCTTCTGCACCATTCGTTCCACGCCCAAACCCCAGCCGCCGTGGGAGGGCATTCCGTAGGCGAAGGCGTTCAGGTAGAACTCGAACGACCTCGGGTCCAACCCCATCTTCTCCATCCTCTGCACCAGGCGGTCGTAGCGGTGCTCGCGCTGCCCGCCGGATGATATCTCCTGGCCCCTATAGTCCAGGTCGAAGGAGTACGAGTACGGTGTGCCTTCCTTCTCCATTATGTAGAACGGCTTGGCGGCCTCCGGGTACTCGGTTATCCAATACATTTCGTATCCGTCCTGGGCCATCAGTTCGCCCAGCAACTTCTCCCCTTCCGTGCCGAGGTCCTCGCCCAGCTCGATCTTGAAGCCGGCGCCCTGCACCATTCCTATGGCCTTCTCGTAGGAGACGACAGGATACGGCGCCTTGGGAACCACGACCTCGCGTCCCAGGGCCTGCAGCGCCCATCCGCCGCGCTCCTTGACCTCGGAGATGACGAACTGCGTGCAGCCTTCGATCATGGCCATTACTTCGCCCTGCGAGTCTATGTGGGCCATCTCCCCGTCGAACGAGATGAACTCGGAGACGTGGCGTGCGGTATCGGACGGTTCGGCGCGGAACGCCGGGCCGATCTCGAACACCCGGTCCAGGCCGGTAGACATCAGCATCTGCTTGTAGAGCTGCGGGGATTGAGCTAAATAAGCCTGCTTTCCGAAGTAGTCCACCTTGAACAGGGTGGAGCCGCCCTCTGCTCCGGACGCCACGAGCTTGGGGGTGAACACTTCCACGAAGCCGTTATCGGCCAGGTACTCGTCGATGAGCCTCATGGTCAGCGACTTGATCTCGAAGATCGCTCGAACCTCAGGTTTCCGGAGGTCCATGTAGCGGTGGTTGAAACGCGTTTCTGCTTCCACGTCCACCTTGTCCACCACGCCCATGGGGAGGGGTGTCTGCGCAACACCGCTCACGATCACCGAGGTAGGTATGATCTCGTAGCCCGACTTGACCTGGGCGCTCTGCTTTACAGTGCCGGTGACGCGCACGACGGACTCCCTGGCCAACGACGTTATCGTCTGCATGACCTCCGGGGTGATCTTCTTCTTGGGGGCGGTGATCTGAACGACGCCGTAGCGGTCCCGCAAGATCAGGAACGAGATCCCGCCCAGGTTGCGCACCTCCTGCGCCCAACCCTCGACGGTGACCTCCTTCTCGTACTCGTTGGCGGTTATGGAGCGTGAATCGTGAAGCATGTGGACTCCTCGTTGGAAACATCTCGATATCTCCGATCTGGCTTATAAGTGTTGGCGGTCCAGGCATCGATTCGTTCGCTACGGTGGGCAAAGCGAAAAATTAAAGATATGCGGGCGGCGTGAGGACACTCATGCCCGTTAAAGTCACCATAGACCAGAACGAGTGCACCGGTTGCGGAATATGCTACAACGACGAATGCCCCGACTTCTTCATGGAAGGGGACGACGGCAATTCGAACGTAAAACCGTTATACCAGAAGGGGGACAAGTCCATTGGCGAAGCCCCGGACAGCCTGATCAACTGCGTCAAGAACGCCGAATCGTCCTGCCCGGCCTCCGCGATAGTCGTGAAGTAGGCCATCCTGGCCCCATCTTTTTTTTACTCCAAGGTCGTCATTCAGCGATACGGGTTCATCAAACATTATATATTCCAGCAGTAATTCTGAGAACCCAAGGTATGGGATTCTAATGTCTCAGAAGGTTACTGTCTCTGTCATTAAAGCTGATGTAGGATCGGTCGCTGGGCACTCCAAGCCGCACCCGAAGATGATGCGCAAGTGCGAGGAAGTTCTGACCGAGGGCGTTAAGACCGGGGTCATCAACGACTTCTATGTGACCAGGGTCGGCGACGACATCAACCTGTTCATGACCCACTATAGGGGCGAGAACGACAAGGAAGTCCACGGTCTGGCGTGGACCGCCTTCCAGGACGCCGCCAGGCTGGCCAAGGAGATGAAGATGTACGCCGCCGGGCAGGACATACTTTCCGACGCCTTCAGCGGCAACATCCGCGGCATGGGCCCCGGGGCGGCCGAGGTCGAGTTCACCGAGAGGGGCGCCGAGCCCATCGTGTTCTTCATGGCCGACAAGACCGAACCTTCCGCCTACTCCATGCCCCTGTCCCGCATATTCATGGACCCCTTCACCACCACCGGCCTGGTCATCGACCCGAGGGCGCACGCGGGATTCCGCTTCGAGATCGTGGACGTCATGGACTCCAAGAAGATCGTGATGTCCGCTCCCGAGGAGACCTATGACATTCTGAGCTTGATAGGCGACACCACCCGCTACGCCATCAAGAGGGTCATGAGCAAGGACAAGAACATCGGCACCGCCTGCGTTGTGAGCACGGAAAAGCTGAACATCTGCGCCGGGAAGTACGTCGGCAAGGACGACCCCGTGGCGGTCGTCAGATGCCAGAGCGGCCTGCCTGCCGTCGGCGAGGTGCTCCAGCCGTTCATGTTCCCCGCACTGGTCGCGGGTTGGATGCGCGGCTCGCACTATGGCGCCCTGTATCCCTGCTCCGTGGAGGATTCCGATCCTACCTACTTCGACGGTCCGCCGCGGATCTGCGCTCTGGGATTCCAGATCAGCAACGGACGCTTCCAGGGCTGCGAGGACCCCGACGCCCCGCTCGGCAAGAAGATACCGGTCGATTACTTCTCCGGAAGCGTGTGGGACGAGGCCCGGCGCAAGGCCGTCCGCGCCAGCATCTACATGCGCCAGCACGGCCCGTTCATG
>DUJZ01000064.1:18453-20063 GCA_013329565.1 Methanomassiliicoccales archaeon | reverse complement strand
GTCGCTCCCTCCGGCGCCGGTGGTGCTGGTGGGGGTGGGGGACAGGGAGGAGAACATCATCACCGTGGGCATGTTCAACGTGTTCTCGGTGCGCCCGCCGATCCTAGGCATAGCCGTAACCACGGCGAGGCATAGCTACAAGCTGCTGGAGGAGAACGACGAGTTCACCATCAACATTCCGGGGAAGGAGCTGGTGGAAAAGGTCATCGCCTGCGGGGAGAAGAGCGGAGCGGGCACGGACAAGTTCAAGTTGACCGGCCTAACGGCCGTCAAAGGTAAAAGGACCAAGGCCCCGCGCATCGCCGAGTGCCTGATCAACATCGAGGTGAAGAAGACCCGTTCGTTCGAGGTCGGCGATCACACCTGGTATCTCGGCGAGATAAAGCACACCGACATCGTGAAGAAGTACGACCGCAACGATGCGCTGCTCTACTGGGACGGGGAGTTCTGGACCGCCGCGGCGAAACCGCTCAAGGTACTAAGCGATTGAGGGCTGCACCGCCTTCATGAAGGAGCCGAAGATCCGAACGCAGGAGGCGCTCTCCTTCAGAACGGCAAGCGCCTCGGCGACCTTTCCCTGGCGGGCGTCCCCGTCCAGGTCCAGGTAGAAAACGTACTCCCAGGTCCGGCCGTGCCACGGACGGGACTCGAGCTTGGTTATGTTCACGTCGTGCGTGGCGAAGGCCTTCAGGCACTCGAAGAGCGCTCCAGGCTGATTATCAGTGGTGAACGCCAGGGCGGTCTTGTTCCCCATCTCCTTCGAACCGTCCCGGGAGAGCACGAAGAAGCGGGTGATGTTGTTCTCGACGCTCTGCACGTCCTCCAGCAGCACCTTCATGCCGTACGTCGAGGCGGCGCGTCGGGAGGCTATCGCGGCCTCTTCCTTCGTTCCGCGCTCCTTGATCATCCGGACCGAACCGGCGGTGTCGAACGCCGGCACCTTCTGCCATTCCGGATGAGAGTTAAGGAGATCTCGGCATTGCGCCAGGGCCTGAGGATGGCTGTACACCCTGCGGACGTCCGCGAGCTCCGCGTCAGGGTGCCCGATGAGGCAGTGCCGGATGTGCACCATGACCTCTCCCACGACCTTCAGGTCGCTGCGGAAGAGCAGGTCGTTGGCGGAAGTGACGCTTCCCTCGATGCTGTTCTCCACCGGAAGCATCCCCAGGTCGGCACGGCCGGAACGAACGGCGTCGAAGAGGTCCATGAACTCCGGGCATTCCAGGGTGCTTGCGTCAGCATCCCAGCTGAACACCGCGTCCTCGCTGTACGCGCCCTTGATGCCTTGGAACGCCACGATCATGTCAGCACCCGAACAGTTCCTCGTGAACGGCCTTGGTGGCCTTCTCCAGGTCCCCTTCGTCCACAGTGAAGTGGTACGCCACGAGCGACGCTCCGGCGGATATCAGACCGACGTTCACGCCCTCCTTGGCCACGGCCTTGAACACTCGTGAGGCCAGTCCTTTGTGATGTCCGAGTCCCTCGCCGACGATGCACATCAGGGCGAAGTTGGTGTGCGTTTCCACGCGGGTGGCACCGGATTCCGCCAGCGCCTTCTGGGCCTTGGCCACGTCCTTCTTGTCCACCAGCAGCCCTATGCACGTGAGCGA
>DUJZ01000064.1:16109-18425 GCA_013329565.1 Methanomassiliicoccales archaeon | reverse complement strand
CCGAACACCTTCACCAGGGAGAGGTCCTTCATGCACGATATGGATTTGATGCTCTTGTCCACGTTGCCGGTGCCGCCGATGGCCGTGCCAGGCGCTTCCGGTCGGAAGACGTTCTTCACCCGGATCTCGATGTTTCCCGAACGGGCGGGCTCCATGGTCATGGGATGGACGACCTTGGCTCCGAAATACGCGAGCTCCGCAGCCTCGTCGTAGCTGAGGCGGGGGATCGCCTTGGCGGAAGGCACTATCTTGGGGTCCACGCTCATGAACCCGTCCACGTCCTTCCAGATCTCCAGCGACGACGCTCCCATGGCGCNNAGTCACGCTTCCCTCCGGCGCCCGACCGAAGAACCCGGTGATGATCGGCGTCTCGCCCTCCTGAAGCATCTTCATCAATCTCGGACGGATGTTGGAGCTGGTGGCCTCCATGTTGACCGTCGCCGTTCCATAGATGCCGTCAGTGATTATCCCGATCTCGTCGGCGTCGACCGGGCGGGCCTTCACGCCCATCTCGTTGAGCAGGGCGGCCAGCATTATCACCGATAGACGTTCACCGAAGCATTGGACGTAGTCGCGGATGCGGGGGTTCACCTCCTCGATGTAGCAGGAGCCGTAGAGCATTCGTTCCAATTTCACCAGCTTGGCGATGAGCTCCTCCATTGCTTTGGCCTGGCCTTTCTCCGTTCGTAACGCGTCCTTGATGAGGTCGGTGTGCAACCTCGTGATGTCCTTCATGAAGGCGTCCACGTCCTCCTCGCTTCGAGTGCGGGAGATGAACTGCACCAGCATTTCCGTCACTCCGGTCACGGCGCTCAGCACCACGACCTTCTTCTCCTTCTCGGCGACGACGATCTCCGCCACCTGGCGCATGCATTCGCCGGTCTTCAGCGAAGAACCGCCGAACTTCAGTACCTTCAGCTCCGCCACCTCCTCTTGATGATGGCCTTGGGCGTTTCGATCAACGCCCGGTCCGCCTGCTCTCTCGTAAGTCCGGCGGCCAGGGCGATCTGCGTTGCCGTAGCGAGATCGATCAGGTCCCCGGGTGAATGAGCGTCGGTGTTGACGACCATTGAAGCCCCCGCTTGCTGGGCCATGCGCGCCACGTGACCGTTGGTCTTGCAGTGCGAACCCCGGGATGTGATCTCAAGTACCACGCCGTTGTCGCGGGCCGCCTGCGCCTCCTCGATAGTGATGAAACCAGGGTGGGCCAATATGTCCACGTCCGGGTTCATGACCGCCGCGTAGTTCGTCCCTTTCTCGACCGGTTCGCTGATGGTCTCGCCGTGAATGACGATGATCTCGGCGCCGAGCTTCCTTGCCCTGGACACCACCTCGTCGATGCGCCTGGCCGGAACGTGAGTGATCTCGACTCCGGCCAGCACCTTCATGCCCCATTCCTCGGCCAGCTCGGCGTCGCGACGACCTTCGGAAATGACCCTTTCCAGGTTGCTCAGGGAGGCGTGATCTGTGAACGCCAAATATTTCGTTCCTTTGACGAAGGCGCGGCGTGCGAGTTCAATAGGCAGCAGCTCGCCGTCGCTGATGAGCGTGTGAGCGTGCAGTTCGGCCCTCATCTTCTCCTCTCCGCCAGCTTCCGGTAAACGTCGGTCCATTCAACTTCCATGCCCTCGACGGCCACCATAAGGCTGTAGATGAGGTCGGCCACTTCCCACGATTGCTCGGCGGACTTGCGGTCCTTGGCGGCCAGGAGGACCTCTCCCGCCTCCTCGATCACCTTCTTGAGCCGCTTGTTCTCGTCGGCGAAGAGCTTGCAGGTGTAGCTCCCCTCGACAGGATTCGCCTTGCGGTCCCTTATGACCTGCAACAACTGCGGCAGCACGGCCACGGTCCCTTCCACGTCACCGTACACGACCTCGTCGAAGCAGGACATCCGCTCCAGATGGCAGGCCACGCCGGTCTGTTTGACCCGGACAAGCAAAGCATCGTTATCGCAGTCCAGCTGCATGGAGACGATCTCCTGCACGTGCCCGGAGGTCTCTCCCTTCTTCCACTGTTCCTTCCGGGAGCGGGAGTAGAAATGGGTGAAGCCGGTCCTCAGCATGTCCCGGTACGCCTGCTCGTTGGCGTAGGCCATCATCAGAACCTCGTTGGTCTCGTGGTCCTGCACGATGACAGGGATGAGGCCATCCTCGCCGAACCTGGGGCCGCTCATCTCACCTCAACTCCGTTCTCCCTGAGATACGTCTTCACGTCCTTCACCGTCCACTGTCCGTAGTGGAATATCGAGGCGGCCAGGGCCGCTTCCGCCCGGGTCTCCTTCAGCACGTCCAGTATGTGCTTCGGGGAACCGCATCC
>DUJZ01000064.1:13649-16038 GCA_013329565.1 Methanomassiliicoccales archaeon | reverse complement strand
GTCCATCTTGGCGTCCTTCCGTCCGCCGTGCGTGTAGACGGTCCAATCGCCGCCCTGGCGCTTGGCGTCTATGGCCACGACGACGCATTGCGAGCCGAAGTCCTTGGCGCATTCCGAGACGATCTCCGGGTGCTGCACAGCGACGGTGTTCACGGACACCTTGTCCGCTCCTGCGTTGAGCGCCGCGCGCATGTCGTCCTTCTCCCGGATACCGCCGCCGACCGTCAGCGGAACGAAGAGTCGCTTGGCCGTCTCCTCGACCATGTCCAGCAAAGTCTTCCGCCCCTCGGCCGAAGCGGAGATGTCCAGGAAGACGATCTCGTCCGCCCCCTGCTTCTCGTAGGCTTCCGCCAGCTCAGGCGGGTATCCCACGTCCTTCAGGTCCAGGAACTTGATCCCCTTGACGACCGCGCCGTTCTTGACGTCCAGGCAGGGAACGATCCTCTTGGTCAGGCTCATCCCTTGCTCACCCTGGGCCGGTCCTTGGTGCTCAGCTCGCTCCGGCGCGGAAGCACCGCCGATCTCAGCGCCTTGCCCAACGCTTTGAAGGACGCCTCCACGATATGGTGCTGGTCGTAGCCCCGGATGACCACGATGTGCATGGTTATCCCGGATGACATGGCGAAGCTGCGGAAGAAGTGCGCGTAGAGATCATCCGGGCAATCCACGTCCGCGTACGGCCGTTCGATGATGTCCACCGCCACCAGGACCAACGCGTCGTCCATGGGGATGAGGGAGAACGCCGTCCGCTCTATGGGCGTCTCGCCCAGGCACTGCTTCAGCGTCCTCCCGAGAACGATGGCCACGTCCTCCACCAGGTGGTGCACGTCGTCCCCCTTCGCCTCCAGGGTAAGATCGAACTCGGCGTAGCGTCCCAAGGTCTCCACCATGTGGCGCAGGAACTGCTCCTCGCACTCCACTTTGGTCACGCCCTCGCCGTCAAGGTCCAGCTTCAGCCGGACCTCGGTCTCCCTGGTCTTGCGCACTACCTCGGTCTTGCGGTCCATGGCCTCATCTCCAGATCGCGTTATGATTCAGTTTTCCAGTATAAAGTGATAATCCTACCACCGCCTCCTCCACGCCCATGCGCTCGAGCGCCTCCACGTCCCTCTCGTCCGTCACTCCTCCGGAGACGATGGTCAGGTGCGGGCATCTGGTGACGAACTCGCGCACCGCCCCCGCGTCGATGCCCTTCGCCTGGCCCTCCACGTCCACGTTGGTGAACAGCACGCCCGCCAAGGGCAGTTCGGCTATGGAGGCGAAGACGTCCTTCAGGTCCAGCGGGGAATCCTCCTTCCAGCCGTGCGTCTGGATGCGACCGTTCTTCATGTCCAGGGCCAGGACCATTCGCTTTGGGTACTTCAGGGACATCGTCCTCAGCCATTCCGGGTCTTTAAGCCCCTTCGTTCCCGCTATGACCCGGTCAGCGCCGCAATCCAGGAAGTACTCGGCGACCTCCGTGGAGCGAATGCCGCCGCCCACCTGGACGGGGACCTTGGAGCTCTCGATGATCTTGCGGATCACCTGAGCGTTGTGCCCATTGCCCAGGGCGGAATCCAGGTCTATGATGTGCAATCGTTTCGCGCCCTTCGATTCCCAGTCTCTGGCGACCGTCAGCGGATCGGGCAAGGTGACCTGCTCGGTCCCCGGGACGCCGCCGACCAGCTGCACCACGCGGTGGTCCAGTATGTCCACGGCTGGTATGATCCTCATTTCCTTTCCTCCGCGAAGCGCACGAAGTTGTTCAGGAACGCCATTCCGGCGAAGGAGCTCTTCTCCGGGTGGAACTGCGTTCCGTAGGTGTTCGCTTTGTGGAACAGCGTCGGTATCCGTCCGAAGTAATCGGTGTGCCCCACGTCCGAACCGTCCTCCGGGCTGCCGTGGAAGGAGTGGGCGAAGTAGAAGTGGGTGTCGTCCACGCCGTTCATTATGTCGTCGTCCGTATCGACGGTGTTCCAGCCCATGTGCGGTATGCGTGGCGCTTTGAGGCGAACGACGCTCCCGTGCAGGAATCCCAGGCCGGGGCCGTTGCCTTCGGCGCTGTTCTGGAACAGGATCTGCATGCCGATGCATATTCCCAGGCAGGGAACGCCTTCGTTCAGGCTCTGGACGATGTCCTCTTTGAACGGAAGCAGGCGTTCCATGGTCTTGTCGAAGGCGCCTACGCCCGGAAGCACGATGCACTCCGCCTCCGTCAGCAGGGACATGTCCTCGATCACGTCAACGGAAGCTCCGCAGTTCTCCAGCGCCTTTCGTATGGAGTGCAGATTGCCCACGCCGTAATCGGCCAAGGCCACCTTCAACGGCATTCCCTAAGCACCTCCCGCATCCTTTCCAGCAGGACGGTGTTCATCTCCCTGGTGCCTATGGTGGTCCGGATGCAGTTCTC
>DUJZ01000064.1:0-13592 GCA_013329565.1 Methanomassiliicoccales archaeon | reverse complement strand
GGGCCGCTCTTCGTTGACCACGCGAACGCTCCTGTCCAGGAACTCCCGGTCCCGCAGGGCGGCGATCGCCACCCGCTCGCCGATCATGTTCAGCGAATAGGGGATCTTGACCTTCTGCAGCGCCTCGGCCATTTCGAGGCCGGCGGCCATGTAGCCGATCCTCATTCCCGCCAACCCGTACGCTTTGGAGAAGGTGCGGGTGACGATGAGATTGTCGTACTTCTCGACCAGCGGCAGGAAGGAATTGCCGGTGTATTCGCCGTACGCCTCGTCCACCACCACCGGGCGGTCAGCACCTTCGATCACCGCCTTGAGGTCGTCCATGCGGAAGGTGTTGGAGGTCGGATTGTTAGGGGTGCACAGAAGCACCAGCTTCCCCTTGGTGGAGTTGATCTCATCCACGTCCAATTGGAAATCTTCATCCAGATCGACGGCCACCGTGCGTCCGGCGTTGATCTTGACGAAGAAGGAGTGCAGCACGTAGGCGGGGTGCGCGGTTATGACCGTCTCCCCCGGTTCGACCAGCGTCTTCATGATGATGTCCAGCGCCTCATCGGAACCGTTGCCGACGACGAAATTATCGGCCTTCATCCCGTAGAGCTTGGCCAGTTCGTCCCGCAGGTTGTCGCCATAGGTGTTGGGATATTGTCCCACGTTCAGCTTGGTGCACTCCACCAGCTCCCTCCGCCCGGCGGGGTTCTCGCCCAGGGCGTTAGTGCTGGTGTCCATGCGCAGCTTGTTCCCGACCTTGGGATTGTAGTAGAGCTGCAGGTCCCGGCAGGTGGATCGTATCCAGTCCTTGTTCATCTGGACACCTCAGGGTACCATGCGGTCTATCGGGGTCAGCAGAATGCCCGTGGCGCCCATGCGCTTGAGCTTGTTGATGGCGTCGAAGGCGTCCGTCTTGTCGATCACCACGTGCACCGCGACCACGTCGTCCCGGCCGATGATGTTCATTATGGTCGGTCCGGCGATGCCCGGGAAGGCCTTCTTGACCTCTTCCAACGAGGACCTGGGAACGTCGGCCATGAGATACTTCTTGTTCTCCGCCTCCGTCACGCTGAGCATGGCTGAGATTATCTCCTGGACCTGCTGCTCGCATCCCTCGTACGCCCTGCGGTTGGCGATGACCACGGCCTGCGATTCGGTGATGACCGCCAGCTCCCGCAGGTGGTTCATCTTCAACGTCGAACCGCTGGAGACCAGGTCCACGATTATATCGGCCACTCCCAGTATCGGCGCTATTTCGGCCGCTCCCGAGATGGAGGTGATCTCGACCCTCTTGCCGAGCTTATCGAAATACTTCTTGGTGAGGTTCGGGAAGGAGGTGGCGACCACCAGATCGTCCGGAAGGTCCTCCGGCCTCTTGGCGCCCATGGTGTCCGGCACCGCCACGGAAAGGCGGCAGCGCCCGAAGTTGAGGTGATATGGAACGACGACGTCCAGTCCCGATTCGAGCACCAGGTCGTAGCCGGTGATGCCGACGTCGACCGCTCCCTTGTGCACGAACCTTACGATGTCCTGGGCCCGGAGGAACATGACCGCCAGGTCTTGGCGTTTGACGTTGGCGTAGAGCCTGCGCTCGTCGCCGTTCTCGATCTCCAGTCCGGCCTGCTTGAGGATCTCTATGGACCTCTCGCTCAGCCTTCCTTTGTTGGGTATGGCCAGCCTCAGTGTCATGTGATAACCCTTGGCATTTCCCAACAATGGACAATTGCTACTTATAATTACTGACACTCTGGTCGTGCGCCCGCGTCAGGAAGGAACAAATTGCTAAGTTCGCTTCTCCGGAACGGTTCGTTCCCTCCGGGCGGCGATGGCGAGCTCTCAGATAAAGCGGCGGAAACGGGGCGGAGCATGGCGGACGAGGGGCGGGACATCTGGGAGATGGCCAATTCCCATTCTCCCTATCGTACGTTCCCTATGGACCGCCATCGACCGGGGCGGCATTGGAACGAGGTTTCCCGCGATCACGACAGCGAACCCATGTCGCTCATCGACGAGCGCATCTGGCGGCTGTTGGAGGACATGTCCGTACTGCCTGAGCATGGTTCGGCTCTGGACATCGGCTGCGGGACCGGTTCTCTGACGTCCATGCTGGCCTCGAAATGCTCTGACGTACTGGGTCTTGACATATCGCCCGGCATGCTCTCAGTTGCCAAGGAGAGATGCTCGGGCCTGAGGAACGTCGAGCTTCTGTGCCAGGGCTGGGAGGGGTTCTCGCCCGAACGCCGCTACGATCTGGTGTTCTCGTCCTTCTGCCCGGCGGTGGACGATGTCCGGTCGGTGATGCGGATGGACGCCATGAGCGACGGAACGTGCGGCATCGTGTCCCTGGGCGGTTCCTCCGGGGACCGCCTGGCCTTCGGCATCTGGGAAGAGCTGGGATATCCAGGCATCTCCATGGAGGGCTTCGATCCCATCTTCCCGTACCGCATCATGAAGGAGATGGGCCGTCGGCCGTCGCTGCGCCGCTTCGACGTGCACGGGGGATCGGATATGGCGGAAGGGGACATGGTGCGCCATCTGGTACGTTATTTTTCGCTCTTCCACCAGGTGGACGAGGGAGTGAGGAAGGTGATCGCCGATGACGTGCAGAGGAGATCGCACCGCGGGAGGTTCACGCTGCGGGAGGACCGCACGGTGAGCGTTCTGAAGTGGACGCCTTGTCAGAACCGGATGCGGGTGATCCTGTCCGGGGGAACGTCGCTGCGCACCAGGCGCGGAACGTCCCCTCCCATCCCCAGCTTCCCGTTTATCATGACCAGGGCGCCCTTGACGCCTTTGATCGACAGCACCTCGCGGATCGAGCGGTCCATGAGCGTCAGGTCGTCCTCGGTTATGAGGTTGCCAAGCTTGGTGGCGCAGGCGTCGGCCAAGGCCACATCGTCAGAGATCACCGTGGCCAGGTCCGCCCTGCCCAGCGAGATGGACGGCCCGACCGTGCCCGACGAGGTGCAAATGCCGAGCAGCCCCCTGGTGGCCGGGACCTCTATGGCCAGATAGTTCGGCGTACGTTCTCCGGCGTACAATCCGACGGTGACCGTGCGGTTGGTGCGCATGGCGATATCGCCGCCGTTATCGACCAGGCAGTGCTTGCAGCCCCCCTCGACCATCGCGCTCACCGCTTCTTGGGAGATCGCCCCGGCCACGGCGGCCATTGGCCCGACGTCCGCCTTGAGCGCGGTGTTGCACATGTGCTTCACCACGTCTCCCATGTCCGAGCGCACCGGATAGGGATCGAAGGTGGCCTTGAAATAGGGGTCCTTGGCGATATAGGTCTCCACCTGCTCGCGGGCCTCGAGCAGAGCCTTCTCCGCCAGGGGAAGGTATTCCTCGTCCGCCTCGATGGTGGTGGCGGTCTCCTTGAACTGGAAAAGCCTCCTCATATCCTGAACTTCATTGCTCCCGGGGGACAAGCGTCGATGCACATGCCGCAGGCGATGCACCTGTCCGAATCGTAGCGGACCTTCCAGGCCGGCTTGTCCATGGTGAGCGCCTCCACCGGGCAAATGGAGATGCACATGCCGCAGTGGGTGCAGCGGTCCTCGTTCTTCTCCACGTAGGTGACGAGCTCCTTGACGTCCACCTTCGCCTCGTTGAGATAGCGGGCGGCCTCCTTGATGTTGGCCGCTTTCCCCTCGACCTCCATGAGCAGGCGCCCGCCCACCTCGCGCACCTCGGCGCGGAGGATGTTGATCTTGAGGTCGTAGTCCTTCACCAGGCGGTAGACGATCGGTTCGTTCACGATGTCCGGGCTGAAGCCCAGGAGGAACTTCTTCTTGGCCATCAGACCGCCTCCTCCTTGGAACGAACCTCGAGCGTTCCCACGCCCCTGTCCGCCGGTAGCGGTGCGACGGGCTCGGTCAGCAGGAACTCCCCGTTCTCGATGCGCTCAGCAAGCGTTTCAGCGATCTGCCGTGCCTTGAGATAGCTGGATAGGGATGACGTTCTGACCTCCTTCCCGAAGAGCTCCACGCGGCCGGAGCGCAGTTCGGCGTAGGAGAGGTGCCTGATCGGTTTTCGATTGCGGGATCGGATGGAGTAATCTATCAGCGGCGCGAACAGCTGCTCGTCGCTTATCGCCGTGGCTTTGAGGACCTCCTCATCAAGAATCGGGATCGGCACACCGACGCCCAGGGCCAGGGAAACGCCGTAACCGGGCAGGTTCAGCGCCCGAACGAACTCCGGGGACATGCCCCTCATGTCGCCGATGGTGGC
Source organism: Methanomassiliicoccales archaeon (assembly GCA_013329565.1). Lineage (GTDB taxonomy): Archaea > Thermoplasmatota > Thermoplasmata > Methanomassiliicoccales > UBA472 > UBA472 > UBA472 sp8940u. Next base: position 9,371 of record DUJZ01000064.1, on the reverse strand, counting down.
GAGATTGCGGGCTCCGCCCAGGGGCGCGCCGAACTTGGTTTCCACGTTGGTCCGGAACTGCGTTCCCTCCCAGGCGACGTAACCGACCCCTCCGCCCAGGAATATCCTCGTCCCGATCCCGATGGTGCGCAGGGTGGGATCGTTCAGCAACGGCGAGAGCTGCCCGGCGCTGGAGTAGGTGATGTTGCCGTAATTGGGCAATAGCTTGCCCATGTAGGTGTACAATGTGCGTTCGGACGAGTTCGTCCCGGCGGCGTAGTTCTGATAGGCGTTCCTGGGGTTGAAGAGGTAGGCCTGGTTGACGGTGTTCAATGAAACGTAGGTATCGATGTCCCTCCGCGGGTAGCAGTCCGTCCCGTCGGAATTGGCCTTGAGGCGCACCGGCCTTCCCGAAATCAGCTCCTCGATGACGTGCGCCCCGCCGTACTCCTTGTGATCGTCCAGCTTCAGCTCCGTGGCGCCGATATAGGCGTCCACGGCGGCGATGCCTCCGTACGCCGGTACGTCGTTCAGCGTCACCTTCTGCATGCGGATCGGCGGCTCGGAGTGGCCGAAGTTAAGGAAGGCTCCGGAGGAGCACATGGCGCCGAAGGTCCCGGTCGTCACGACGTCCACCTCCTTGGCGGCGCGCTCCACGCCCTCGCTCTGGACGTAGGATATGACCTCCTCGGCGGTCATGACCACCACGTCCCCGTCCTTGATCCTCTGATTGATCTCCGCGACCGTCCGCTTCATCCGGCACCCTCCTCAGAGGAGCTTCCTGGCCACGGCCAGTTCCGCGTTCAGAACGGAACCGCCGGCCCCACCCCTCAGGGTGTTATGGGAAAGCAACCAGAACTTGATATATCCTTTGCTCTCGCGGACCCGCCCGACGGAAACGGCCATTCCCCTGGCTCGTTCCGGATCTCCGGCCAATGCGTCGGCTGCCGGCTGCGGGCGGTTCTCCTCCTTGCGGACGATTATCGGTCGAACGGGAGCGGTGGGGAGCTTCAGCTTCTGCGGTTCGGACCTGAACGCCTCCAGGGTTTCTATTACCGCGGCGGCGTCAGCGTCCTTGCCAAGCTTCAGTACGGCCGACTCCAGGTGGCCGTCCACGACCGGCACGCGGGCGCAGCTGGCGACCATGTCGAACTCGGCGAGCTCGATCCTGCCGTTCTTGTAGGCGCCGAGCATCTTGTGTATCTCCTCCTCCATCTTCTCCTCCTCGTTCCTGATGAAGGGGACCACGTTCCCCAGTATGTCCAGCGACGGTACGCCGGGGTAGCCGGCGCCGGAGACCGCCTGGTACGTGGAAACGTAGCAAGCGTTCAGCCCGAACTTCTTGTAGATGGCCTGCAATGGGACGGCAAGTCCGGTCGTCGAGCAGTTGGCGTTGGTGACGATGAACCCGCCGTTGCCGAAGGTGGACTGCCTCCGAGCGAGCTCCAGGTGGTCCGGGTTGACCTCCGGGATGAGCAGTGGAACGTCAGCTCCCATGCGGTGCGATGCGGCGTTGGAGAAGACCGCCGCTCCCTTCTCGGCCAATGAGGACTCCATGTCCTTGGCCACTTCCGTCGGCAGTCCGGAGAAGGCCAGGCGGCAGCGCTTGGCGACCGCCTTGGGGTCCAGGTTCTCTATCTTCGTGGTCAGCGTGTCCTCCTGGAAGCGCACGCCCTTCAGCTTCATCACTTCGCCGAGCGACCTGCCCTCCGAACGCTCGGAGGCGTAGAGGCCGCCTATCTCGAAATAGGGGTGGTCCTCGAGCAGTTGCACGAACCTCTGTCCGATCATTCCCGTGGCGCCTAGGACCGCCACCTGTAGCTTCTTCAATGCTTCACCTCGAAATACTTGCGACCTTCTTGCATCAGCCTGATCATGTGCGACCGGTCCTCGTCGGACCCGGCCTGCTGGACCTCGCGCAGGGCGTCGATCAGCTTTTCCAGCATCTCCCGGTTGTGCGGGTTCAGATGCTGGATCTCGTAGTAAAGGTTTGGGCTTTCTCTCGCGACACTTGCGCTGATGTTCATCTGCCTCTCGAAGGTCGTCGAGGAAACCTTGCGCAGCTCCTCGTGGGTGAAGCCGCTCTCCTTGAGCGCTCCGAAGAACGCCAGGTTCAGGGCGTGGCTCATGCCCAGGACGACGGAGATCATCTTGTCGTGGTCCTCCACCGGCATCTCGATGACGTTGGCGCCGGTGCCGTTCAGCAGGGGCATGAACTTGTTCACGGCGATATCGGAACCGCAGTTGCAGACGATGAGGTTGCGGGCGAAGATGAACGAGGCGCTAGGCCCGAACATGGGGTGGATGGAGCATACTAACAATCCTTGGTCGGCGCCCTCCTTCAGCACGTCCACGATCGGGGACTTGACGGAAGCGATGTCGAACACCAGCCCTTTGGGTCTGAGCTTGAATATCCTGCGCAGCATTTCGGCCGTAGCAGAGATGTGCGAGGAGACGGCGATGACGTCCGCCTCCTTGACGCCAGCTTCCAGCTTCACGTTCTTGAACGCGCCGCCCGGCAGATCGTCGAAGACCTTCACCTCGTGCCCGCGGGAGGCGAAGAAGCGGCACATCCACTGTCCCATCGCTCCCCCGCCGCCGACGACGAGGACCTTGCGGGGCCTCATCGGGCGCGGCAGACGGGCCTGAGCTTCCACCGACTCGCGCACCAGCAGCGAGGACAGCTCGATCGCCGCCTCGTCGCTGATCCCGACCTCCCTGGCCCTTGCCAAGTATCGGTTCCGCACCTGCTCCTCCACGCGCATGTCCCGCACCGGCATGGCCTTGTCGACCTTCTGATGGCCCATGTCCAAGGCGATGTTCATGCGCTTGTTTATCAGGTCCAGGATGGCGTTGTCGATCTCCTCGATCTTCCATCGGATGCCTTCAACGGAATCAGTCAACCGTACCACCTCTCATGCTCAGGTCCACCAGCACCAGCGCGGCGGCCGCTTCGACCACCGGCACAGCTCTTGGCGCGATGCACGGGTCATGACGTCCCTCTATCTTGAGGTCGGTCTGCATACCGCTCTTCACGTTCAATGACCGCTGCCCCCTGGCTATGGACGCCGTGGGCTTTATGGCCACCCTGAACACGATAGGCATGCCGTTGGTTATTCCTCCCAGTATGCCGCCGGCGTCGTTCTTGGCCGTGCGCACCTTCCCGTCCACGAGAACGAAGGGATCGTTGTGCTGCGAGCCGCGCATCCCGGCGGCGGCGAATCCCGCCCCGAACTCTATCCCCTTCACGCCGGGAACGGCGAACATCATCTTTGAAAGCTCTCCTTCCACCGTATCGAAGAACGGCTCCCCCAGTCCCATCGGCAGCCCGTCCACGATGCACTCCACGACCCCGCCGATGCTGTCGCTGTCGTTCCTGGCGGCAAGTATCTCGGAGCGCATGGCCTCGGCCATCTCGTCCGTGGCCGCTCGTACGTCATTGGAGCGCGACAGCACGCCGGAGGTCACGTCCCTCTCCTCACCGTCACGGACCTTCCCTATCTGCCTGACGAAGGCGGCGACGCGTATCCCCCTCTCCTCCAGCAGCATCTTGGCGATAGCGCCCGCGGCTACGATCCCCACGGTCATCCGGCCGGAGAACTGACCGCCTCCACGAAGGTCCACGCACTCCGAGTACTTCGAGCGGGCGGTGAGGTCGGCGTGCCCGGGGCGCGGGACCTCCTTGAACTTCTCGTACTTTCTTGAATCGGTGTCCCGGTTCATGACCATCAGGGCGATCGGTCCGCCGGTGCTCCTCCCCTCGACGATGCCGGAGGCGATCTCGATTTTATCCTCCTCGGCCCTGGGCGTACCGATGTCCGCCTTCGGCCTGCGGAGGTCCACCTCGCTCTGGATCCGTCCGACGTCGATCATCATTCCGGGGGGGACCCCGTCCAGCACGGCGCCGACGCAGGGTCCGTGGCTCGCTCCGAAAAGCGTTAGCCTTAACTCGCTGCCGATTGTGTTCAAGGTATCATCTCCATTCTGGCGCCCAACGATCTCATGTCTTTCACGAAATCCGGGTACGAGATGCGGTGGCAGTCGCCATCGCTTATGATCGTCTCACCGATCGCCCTGAGCGCGGCTATCGCCGCGGCCATCAGTATGCGGTGGTCGTTGAAGGAGTTGACCTTCGCTCCGTGGAGCGGTCGTCCGCCGCGTATCACGCAGCCGTCCTCCTTCTCGACGATGTCCGCACCCATGTCCCTCAGGAACATGGCGGTCGCGGAAATGCGGTCGCTCTCCTTCAAGCGAACGTGCGCGGCGTTGTGGATGCGGCTCTCTCCCTTGGCGAAGGCGCACATCACCGCGGCCATCGGGAACAGGTCGGGAGCATCGCCCAGGTCGATGTCCGTGGCGTTCAGCTCGGCCGAGGAGCAGGTGAGCGCGTCGCCGTTCCATTCCACGTTCGCTCCCAACGACCTCAGTATGTTCAGGAAGGCGCGGTCGCCCTGCAGGTCCCGGGGATCGAGGTTCCTGACGGTGACCTTTCCGGTCAGGGCACCGGCGGCCAACGGGAACGCCGCCGAGGAGAAATCCCCGGGGACGGTGTAGTCCCGGGGTCGGTAGCGCTGCCCGCCCTGGACCATGAACCCTGCTTTGGTGGAACGGCAGGAGGCGCCGAATCTAGCCATCATCCCCATGGTGATGTCCACGTACGGCCTGGACTTCAGGGGGGCGGTGAGAACGATCTCGGTGTCCACATCCTTGAGGGCCGAGGATATCAGCAGGGAGGAGATGAACTGCGAACTGACGTCGCCGCGTATCTCCGTCCGGCTCCCCTGGTTCGGTCCCTTGACGACAAGGGGCGCCAGGCCGTTTCCGCGGGTGCTCTCGCAGCGCACCCCCATCATTCCCAGGGCCTCGATCAAAGGCTGCATAGGCCGGCGCCTGACGCTGTCGTCCCCGGTGAGCACGGTGACGCAGGGCAGCAGTGAAGCTACGCCGGCCATGAGCCTCATCGTAGTGCCGGAGTTCTTGGTGTCTATGACGTTATCAGGGCATCTCAGCGGCCCGCCAACGATGCGCAGCGCATCGTCCCTGGTCACCTTGCCGCCGAAGGCCTTGACCGCGTCAAGCGTAGCCAGGGTGTCCTCGCCCAGCAGCGGCCGGTGCAGCACGCTCTCGCCCTCCGCCAGCAACGCCAATGTCATCGCCCGGTGGGTGTGGCTCTTGGACGGGGACGACGGAACGCTGCCATCGGCGTTGGACGGAACGATCTTCAAACGCACGATCGCACCCCATGGTAGACGTTGGCGATCAGCACGTCCTTTCCCAGGGCCTCGGCCACCAGTTTCTCTGAGACGGAATCGACGAAGGAGGCCACCGCCGGTCCGGTGCCGGAGATGCCCGAGGCGACGGCTCCGGCGCGGAGCGCTTTTATCGGAAGCTCCTGGTCCAGGCCTAGCGCCGCTCCGTATATCAACGAGTTAAGGGTCATGGCCTTGACGTACTCCCCGTTCCAGGCCATCCGGAAGGCCTCCTCCGCTAACGGACGATAGAGGGCGATGCGCTCCTTCGGCAGCCCGGACTTGCGTATCATGCGCTCCGGAACTGCGATGACCACTCTATCGCAAAGCTCGAAGCGCTCGCGGCGGAGCAGCGTCCGGGCGTGATTGTCGGTGAACACGATCCCTCCCAGCAGGGAGGCGGCCGCGTCGTCCATCGCTCCGGTCACGGAAACGCCCGCCCTCATGGACACGTCGGCGTTCATCTTCAGGACGTCGACGGCCGGCATCTCCGCCTGGAGGGCGTTCAACGTGGCCAGTATCACCGCGTTGGCCGCGGCGCTGCTGCTCTTCAATCCCCTGGATACGGGGATGTCGGAACCGGTGCGCACCATCGCTCTCTTCTTGACGGAGAAGCGGTCCAATACCGCCTGAACGCAAAGCTTCACGAGATCGGTCGGCTCGTCCGGAAGACCTTCCATGCGGACCTCGACACCTTCGCCGGGGGTCAGCTCCACCTCCGCCCATGTCCGGAGGTCCACNNCCTCTGGCCTCGCCTCTTCCTTTCAAGGCAGCGCCTCCCGGAAGGCCTTGTCCATGACGTCGTACTCCAGGGCCTTTCCGGTCCACATCTCGAAGGAGGCCAGGGCCTGGTAGATCAGCATGTCCTTGCCATTGACCGCGATGGCGTTCTTTCTCGACGCTTCGGCGAGCAAGGGCGTGACCGGCGGGTTGTACACGGTGTCCATCACGAACTGCCCCTCACGGAGCACGTGCGGGGATATGGACATCTCCTGCGGGAACCCCTTCATGCCCAGGGGGGTGCAGTTCACGATGACGTCGTACTGCTTCTCCTCGGCCACCCTGGTGGTTATGGCGTCCGCCCCGAACAGCTTGGCCAGCGATTCCGCCTTTCCCATGGTGCGGTTGGTGATGTCCACGTCCGCTCCCTTGGATACGAGGAACGACAGCACGGAGCGGGACGCTCCTCCGGCTCCCAGGACCAGAGCGGTCCTTCCCTTCACGTCCACGTTATGCCGTTCGAACGTTCTCTCGACACCGATGACGTCGGTGTTCCTTCCGACCAATGAGCCCTCCTCGTTCACCACGGTGTTCACGGCGCCTATGCGCTCGGCCACCGGGTCTATCCGGTCCAGCGATGGGATTATGGACTCCTTGTGCGGGATGGTGACGTTGAAGCCCTTTATGCCCAGGGCGCTCACCACGTCCAGGAAGTCTTCCAGCTCGTCGACCAGCGTGACCCATTTGAGATATATGCCGTGAACGGCGGCCGCGCGGAAGGCGGCGTTGTGCATGACCGGCGACAGCGTATGATCGAGCGGATTGCCGACGATCCCGGTGACCAGCGGTTCTTTGCCCAGCCATTTGGCCGTTTCCAGATCGAGCTGCCCCGGGGCGGTCTCCTTTCCCGGGGATACGGAGGCGTAAGACAGTACTGAACCCATCCGATGCGCCAGGACCCGCGTCACGGTCCCCATCTCGCCCATGCCGATGACGGTGAACCTCTCCCGGCTGAACCCGAACCAATGCGCCGCCTCCACCAGCTGCGCCAGGTCGCGCATGGTGCGTACTTGGAACGCGACCTTGGCCATGTCCGAGCGGGCCGAGCATTCCACCAGCGACTCGATTATCTTCGAGATCTGCGGGGTCTTCTTGTGATCGTGATAGGAAACGATGACCTTGGCCGGTTTCAGAAGGTGAGCGCGATGGACGAGCGGATGGCCCAGCTCCAGGTCGATGTCGAAGCCCGCGCGGGCGGCCCGCCACAGGAACTCCCACTTCTTCTCGTTCGTTCCTTCCCATTCCCCGCCCTGCTCCCTTTCCCGCAGGGTGGCGATGCGCCGAACTTCCAGCTGCTGGAAGGGCGTCAGGTCGTCCGGCAGAAGGGGCATGCGATCGAAGCGGAACTCCAGGCATTCCGCGCCTTTAGCTATCGCTTCCCTGGCCACCGCCATTGCCGAGGCCGCGTCCGCCTCCGAGATCGCCGCGCATATCCTGGTCATCTCTCCACTACGCTCTCCTTCACCGCATGACCGAAGTGCCTTCCGCCCTTCTCCAGGCGTACCAGCACCTTGTCCCCTTCCTTAAGGTCGGAGATCGAGATCGAACCGTCCTTGGTGCATAGGCGAATGGTCTCCGCGTTCTGCAGGATGGTGGTGTACGTAACGCCGTCAGCCTCCGCCTCCAGCAGGAGGAGCGGACGAACCTCCACCTTGGCACGACCGACCACGACCGGTCTCGTTCTCCCCTGGGAGTCCACTGCCAGAAGCTCCGTCCCTCCCTTCACTTCCGAGAGGTACCTGGTCCGTCCGTCCGAACCCAGCACGTAGGCGTGCACCGCTCCCGCGTTCACCCGGAACGGACGGGAGGAAACGTAATGCGAGTCCATGGACTCGCTCTGCACCAGGAACAGACAAGCGGATTGCGAGCCGACCAGCATCCCCTCGCCGATGGCGAGCAGGGAGCAGGTGTCCACGCATACGCGATCGCCGACGCTGACCGGCCTCACCGCTTTCACCGTCGCCTCGACCAGTTCCACCTCGGCCACGTCCGACCGGGCCAGAGCGGAGAACTGCGCCAGCTTTGACGGGTCGTTCAAGGTGATCGCCAGGCCGTCCACGCCTGTCTCCAAGGTAGTGGCGAACAACTTCGCCTCCTCAACGGAGGAGCAGGAGGCGATCACTTTGGTGCTGGTCCCCTGAAATTCGGCTATGAGGTTCTCCAACGGGATGACCTTCCAGTCGTGCGATTCGACCAGCACGAACTCCTGCTTGCCCTTGAAGCGGGACGCCTTCTCGGCGTCCTTGTGGTCGCGTATCGTGAGAACCACGCCTATCTGCTTGCCGTCGGCGAAGAGCTCCTCTCCCTTGCGCACTATCGGATAATAGCGCCCGACCTTCTGCAGGGCGGAATCCTCCTCCCTGAGCACGATGTCGGCGTATCCGGCCTCCAGGGCGGAGGTCACCATTCTCTTCCGTTCGGCGGATGACGTGAGGTGATCGGTCCTCACCCAGACTATCTTGCCCTTTCCGGACATACCCTCACTTCAGGAGCTGCATGGCCTCTTCTACTTCCATGTCCTCGAGCACGATGCCGCTGATGGCCTTGGTGATGCCGATCACGTTCCGGTGCTGGAATATGTTGCGGCCGATGGACACGCCCTTTCCGCCGGCGTCTATCGAGTCCCGCACCATCTGCAGCAGCTTCTCGTCGGAGTCCATCTTCGGACCGCCGGCGATGACCACTGGAGCCTGCGCTCCCCGGACGACCTCACGGAAGGTGTCGATGTCGCCGGTGTAGCTGGTCTTGATTATATCGGCGCCGAGCTCCGTACCGACACGGGCGCATACCTTGAGCGCGTCCGGGTCGTAGGCATCCTTCATGTCCTTGCCTCTGGGATAGATCATCACCAGCAGCGGCATGCCCCACTCGTTGCAGATGCGGGAGATGCTTCCGAAGTCCTCCAGCATCTCGTTCTCGTAGTCGTTGCCGATGTTGACGTGAATGGACACCGCGTCAGCGCCGATCTTGAGCGCCTCCTCGACCGTGGTCACCAGGATCTTCTGGTCGGTGCGCTTGCTGAACTTGGTGCTGGCCGAGAGGTGCACGATCAAACCGATGTCGCGACCAAAGGACCGGTGGCTGTAGGGGATTATCCCCTTGTGCAGCACGATCGCGGTGGCCCCTCCCTGGGCCACCTTGTCTATGGTCGACCTCATGTCAACTAATCCGTCGATGGGGCCCAGGGTTATGCCGTGGTCCATGGGGACGATGACCGCCCGCCCGGTGCCCCGGTCCATGATGCGCTCCATCCTAACGCTCTTGCCTAGCACTTTTTCACCTTCCTGCCGTGTCAATTAATAGCACGCATATAAGAGTTGCGTTCTATTACGATATGAAGGCCATCTGATATAAATCACTGGT
>DUJZ01000020.1 GCA_013329565.1 Methanomassiliicoccales archaeon | reverse complement strand
CACCCGGCGCATGATCTTGCCGGAACGCGTTTTCGGCAGGGAGTCCACGAACTCTATCTCCCTGGGGTAAGCATAATAGGCCAATCGCACGCGAACGAAGTTGGTTATGTCCTCCCGCAAGCGTTCCGATGGCTCATTGTCAGGGCGTAAAACTATGAACGCCTTGACTATCTCGCCGCGCAGCTCGTCCGGTTTGCCGACCACGGCCGACTCGGCCACGGCGGGATGTTCGATGAGAGCCGACTCGACCTCGAAGGGCCCTAGCCGTTCTCCGGACGTTTTTATCACGTCGTCCGCCCGGCCCAGGAACCAGATGTACCCGTCCTCGTCCTTGTAGGCCTGATCTCCCGACGCGTACCAGCCGGGGACGTAGAAATATTCCCGGTACTTGGTGACGTTCCCCCATATGCCGGTCATCATGGACGGCCATCCTGGACGAAGAGCGAGGAACCCTTCCCTGCCCGGTGGGAGCTCCATCCCGTTCTCGTCCACGATGGCGGCGATAACGCCCGGCACCGCTTTTCCCATGGACCCCGGCCGCACGGTCATGCACGGGAAGTTGGAGATGCACGGCGCTCCGGTCTCCGTCTGCCACCAGTTGTCGTGGATGCGGTGTTTCAGAACCTCCACGCCCCAGCGGACCACATGCGGGTTGAGCGGCTCTCCGGCGGAGCACATGTGTCTAAGGGAAGAAAGATCGAACTCCTTCACCACATCGTCCCCGGCCTTCATGAGCATGCGCAACGCGGTCGGTGCGGTGAACCACACGGTGACCTTGAAGCGGTCTATCAGCGAATACCAGGAACGGGCGTCGAAGCGCCCCTCGAAGGAGATTATGGTGATCCCAAGGTACCACGGCCCGAAGATGCCCATGGACGTTCCGGTCACCCATCCAGGATCGGCGGTGCACCAGAACACGTCGCCCTCGCGAAGGTCGGAGACATACCTGGCGCCTGCCAGCTGCTGGATCATGGCCCGGTGCGGCAGCACCACTCCCTTCGGTTTGCCCGTGGAGCCAGAAGTGTAATGGATGATGTACGGCTCGTCCGGTCGCATGTCCACGGTCTGGAACTCAGGCGAACCAGAGGCCAGGAGTTGGGAATATGGAACCGTGTTCGGCGGGCAGCTCCCCCCGACGCAGACCACGACGGGAGCGGATGAGGAGTCCTTGAGCACGGCGGAGATCCTTTCGAAGAGGTACGGGGAGGTGATGATCGCCGACGGGGTGCCGTCCTGCAGGCGGTCCTTGACGGCCTCCGGTCCTAGCGCTGAGAACAAAGGGCAGGCGATGGCGCCCAGCTTAGCTATCCCGATCATGGAGATGAACAGCTCGGAACGGCGGTCCAAGTAGACGAACACGCGGTCACCTCTTTTGACGCCCCGCTGATGCAGGCCGTCCGCGAACCGGCTGGACGAATCGGAGATGTCGCCGAAGGTGAGGGACTGCACCTCCCCATTGGCTCGCACGGAATGAATTGCCACCTTTTGCGGGCTCTCTCGGGCGTGGCGGTCGACCGCTTCCGCGGCCACATTATAAGGTCCGCCGCGGGGCCAGTCGAACTCACCGTTCAGGGATGCCCAGTTGAAAGCCTCGTATGCTTCCTGATGGTCCCTCAGGTTGCCGGTGCCGGTCGGTGGTATCTCCTCTGCCATCTGTCCGCTTCCGTGGCTTGCGGGTTAACATTATTACCGTATTAAATCTAACAGGTCAAGTCTCGGGCGAGCAGAATGAATGTTCCGCGGGCTCAACCTTGGAGTATTGATCCCCGAGGCGAACAACGTCCCACAACATATCCAACAGCGTATGGCCAGACCTCCATTCTCGATCCTTGCCCAGATATAACATCTTAAAGGCAATCCTCGGGTGTCAGAGGACCACTATTTATAAAGCCCCATCCCGGGAGTGGTATCAACCATAACGGAAGACGGTTCCTCCACCCCTTGCCGGAAGGGGGCATCTGCGCTCGTTTTCTTGATGCTGGTCGCATCAGCAATGATCCTGGTATCAATTCTTGAGATCGCCGAGACCGGCCCTCCTCTGGAACGTTCATGCATGAAATGGGGCGTGGAGGTGCTGGACCGCTGAGGGTGCGGAGATCCTGCTGACCACCGTAGGCGACGTGACGACCTTCTTGGACGACACGGTGGTGAACGGGGTTACTTGCCATTACCGGGTTAGCGCATTGAACGCCGTGGGCGAAGGGAATCTGACGGATTCGGAGCATGCCACACCGACCGCGGAGGGCGGCATCGACGATGATGACGAAGGCGATGACAACACCCTGCTTTACCTCATCATTGCCGCCGTGATAGTTGCCGCCGTCGCCGGTTTAGCTTTCTTCTTCCTCAGGAAAAGGAAATAAGCGACTGGCCAAACCTTTTCCATTTCCTTTCATCGATCAGCGGCGATGATGCCATATTAAAAATAGGCTCGACCAGCCCTAGATCTTTCTATCGTTATGATCGAGGTCAAGTTATTATATAATCCTCCGAAAAATGTATTCCGCATGATATTTCTCGGGGGGGTTTCTTTTCTAGGCCGTAGGGCTAGCGCTGTTCTGCTGGCGGTATTGATGGTCATGTCCACGATCATGATCGTGGCCGCGCCGGGGGAGGTGGAAGCGGCGCGCGTCAGTCCTGTGCGGACGACAGCTGGCTGGGCGCTGGAGGTGATCGACGGCAGGAACGATACGGGATTCAGCACATCGCTGGCCATAGATCAATTCGGGTACAGCCACATCGCCTACGCCCAGTACGACGACTATTTCCTGTACTACGCCACCAACTCCGGCGGCAGCTGGGAGATTGAAAAGTTGGGAGGCCCGGTGGACCCCGAACAAGAGATCAGCCTGGCGGTGGACGTGGAAGGCAAGGCCCACGTTCTCTACATGATGTACGAGGATGAGTTCGAGAATCTGACCTATGCCACGAACGCAGGAGGAAGCTGGGTCAGCACGATCATCGGCCCCCTGGTCAGCGGCGCGTACAACGACCTCTTCATCGACGCCGACGGGGTCATGCATGTTGCGTACACCGTCAGCGATGATAGTTGGAGCAACAACGTTCTGATGTATGCCAACAACTCCGGCGGCACTTGGAACACGCCCGTGCTCGTGGACGATATTGGTAACGACACAGGCATGTACTGCTCGTTGGCCGTCAGCGATTATGGGACCATCTACATCGCCTATCAGGTGGAGAATAGGGTTGAAATCGATCCGGGCACGTTCATATTTGACCGATACCTAAAGCTGGCTCATAAGACCTCCGGTGGCAGCTGGAGCACGACTCCCCTGGATTATACGAGCGTCCAAGATAACAAACTGGGCTACTATATATCCATCGCCGTGTTCGACGACGAGGTGCACATCAGTTACTGTGACCAGAACGATTATGACCTACTTTACAAGCACTTCGACGGCATAGCCTGGTTGGAGACGGTCATCGTCGATGAAGTTGGTCAGGTGGGCGAATGCTCCAGCATCGGTGTGGACTCCAAGGGCGTCCCGCACATAGCGTATTACGACATCACCAACGGCGTGATGAAGATGGCTGAAAAGGTCGGAGCGGAATGGGACGTCATGGTTGTGGACGGCGAGTCCACCACCGGCGACTTCACCTCCCTGGCTATTTCATCGGACGACCGGGTCCGCATCTCTTATCACGATAGTACGAATGGCGACCTCTGCCTGGCGTCGGAGGACGCCTGGACCACCGATACGGTGCATCCCGGCTCCGGGGCAGGCGAGACAAGTTCGATGACCCTCGACGATGATGGCAACGCCTACATCGCCTACTATGATTATACGAACAGGGACCTGTGGTTCGCCACCAACGCCGCCGGTACCTGGGTCACAGAGATGTTAGACAGCGAAGGGGACGTCGGTGCACAGCTTTCCTTGGACATCGACAAGGACAGGAAGGCGCACATAAGCTATCTGGACCGGACCAACTCCGCACTCAAGTACACCAACAACACTGACGGATCCTGGAGCACCGTTGTGCTGGCGCAGATAAACTCCGCTTTCCACCAGACGTCTTCCCTGAAGGTCGACTCCGCCGGTAGGGTGCATATCTTCTTCAACAACCAGTCCGGCGGTGCCATGAACCTCTGGTACGCCACGAACGCTGCCGGTTCTTGGGCCGTCAGCCTGTTCGAGGATCTCGATCCTTCCATGTATCAGGTGGGCAACGAAAACAGTCTGTTCATCGATCCATCCGACAACCTTCACGTGGTCTACAAGCGACAATATTTGAGCTCTCCTTCCGAATTGGTTTACGCCAACGACGTCGGGGGTACCTGGAACTATGAGATCGTCGCCACCAACGAGGTCTATGGGACGGGATCCAGCCTGGCGGTGGACCGTTACGGCAAGGCGCACATCTCCTTCGTGAACCAATCTGACACCTCGAATTGGCGTCTGATGTACGCCACCAACGCCGGCGGAAGCTGGACCAACGAGACCGTGGACACGCACGTCCTATACACCACGACGTTGGATGTGGACTCCAAGGGCTATGTACATATAGCGTTCGCGAAGAAGCTGGAGACTTCGATATACGCTCTCAGGTACGTTACCAACGCCGGTGGCAACTGGGCGCATACCAACGTCGGGATGACCAAGGGTGGCGAGATGCGTTACTCGTTGGTTCTGGACAGCGGGGACAAGGCGCACATTTCTTACACCGACCCCACCTTCGGGGACGCGGGCTTCAAATACACCACCAACACCGCCTGGAAGATGGAGTTGGTGTACGACGGTCCCCGGACGTATGCTCCCAGCTACTCGTCAGTGAAGGTCGACAGCAATGGTTGGGTGCACATCTGTTACCAAGACACTGAGACAATGGACCTGATCTACGCCAAGAACGTGGGCGGGACATGGACACACCAGCTCATTGATGGTGCCACAGCTTTGGTCGGCTACCACAACAACCTGGTCCTGGATTCCAACGGTAAAGCGCACATAAGCTATCTGGATGCAACGAACCACCGTTTGAAATATGCCAATAACACGGGCAGGGAATGGGCCGTAACCGCCCTGGACGATGCGCGGATTGACATCAGCGATCAAACTTCGATCGCGATCGACGGCAACGACAAAGTATACATCAGTTATTACGCCACAGCATCCGGTGATCTGAAATGCGCCACCAATGCCGGAGGGCCATGGGCATACTGCACGGTCGATGACAGCGTAAACGATGTTGGAAGGTATTCATCGATCGCCATCCACCGGGTCGATCGCACGTCCCGTCCCCATATAAGCTATTATGACGCGACCGGAGGTGACCTCAAGTACGCCGTTTTCACCGGCACTTCATGGACGACCGGTTCCTGGACCCTGGACACGATATACTACGGCACTGACGCGGGAAAATATAATTCCCTGGCATTGGACCCCCAAGGTACGGCGTACGTGAGCTTCTACGATGACGCCAACGACCACCTGATGGTCGCCAGCGACTTCAAGGGTTACTGGGATCACATGGTGGTCGATTACAGCGGCGGCCTCTATTCGTCCATGGTCAGGGGGATCTCAGGGGAGCTGTACATCGCATACTACGACGATATCAACGACGATCTGAAGCTGGCCATGAACATCAACGGAGCGTATCCGACCAGCGGAGGTTGGGGAATAGCGACCGTCGATTGCGCCGGTGATGTGGGCAAGTACCCGTCAATATGCATCGGCACCCAGAACATCGTGCACATCAGTTACGTTGACGACACGCACGATGACCTGAAGCACGCCCAGCTCCGCGCCGAGCCCTCCGCCCCGTTCGGGTTGACCGCGAACGCCTCCAGTGATGACGCGGTCCTGAGCTGGTCCGCCCCGCTGATGAACAACGGCTGCGCGATAACCGGCTACGTTCTGCAGAGGACCACCATGGCCGACGGCAGCGTGGACCCGATCGAGGTAGGCAACGTCCTGAGCTACGTGGACGCCGGCCTGAGCGACGGAGACTACAGCTACAAGGTCGCCGCCCTGAACTCCATAGGGACGAGCGCGTACAGCATAAAGGCGGACGTGACCATCGACGCGGAGGTCATAACCCTACCCGGAGCCCCAACCAGCGTGATCGCCTACCCGCACGACGAGATGGTCGAGCTGGTCTGGCAGGCTCCTCTGGGCGATGGCGGTTCACCAGTGACCAACTACAAGGTGTACCGTGGCGAATCCAGCGGAGCCCTGTCGTTGTTGGGGACACTGGGCAACGTCCTGAACTATTCCGACTTCGGTCTGGAGAACGGACATGCGTACTACTACGCCATAAGCGCGGTGAACGGCATAGGAGAAGGGCCGCAATCCTCAGAGGTCTCCGAGACTCCAATGGGGCTGCCATCCGCCCCGTTGAACCTGACCGTAAGCCTGGACGGGGACGATGTGACGTTGAACTGGGAAAGGCCGTCCGATGACGGAGGGTCCTCCACGCTCAGCTACACCGTGTACCGCGGGGAGACGTCCGGGAGCCTGACGCAGCTCATCGCCCTGGGCGACGTTCTGACCTACATCGATCCGAACATCGGCGTGGGGCAGACGTACTTCTACCAGGTGTCGGCTGAGAACGGCGTGGGCGAGGGTCCGATGTCCAACGAGGTCAGCTCCAACCCCGACCTTCCGTCCTCCCCTGTGCTGTCGGCTGGATCAGTGGGGACCACGGTCACCTTGACCTGGACCGCCCCTGGCGAGGGAAGCTCGGCGATAACCAACTATACGGTGTACAGGGGCGTGGACAGCGGCTCGATGAGCCTGCTGATCGAGCTGGGGAACGTTCTAACATACGAGGACAGCACCGGGACCGCCGGTAGCGAGTACGTTTACCAGGTATCCGCGGTGAACGACCATGGCGAGGGCCCGAGGTCCAATTCGGTGTCGGTGCTGCTGGGTTCCGTCCCGTCCGCCCCAATTCACCTGGGGGCGTCGGCCGAAGGCGCGGGCATGGTGCTCACCTGGGATGAACCGGCGGATGACGGCGGATGGAACGTCACCGGATACAAGGTGTACCGCGGAACCTCCGCCACGAACCTGACCTTGAAGTCGACGCTCGGCAACGTCCTCAACTACACCGACTACGACCTTGTGGCTGGCATGGAGTACTACTACGCCGTCAGCGCCGTGAACTCCATGGGCGAGAGCGTCCGGTCTGACGTGGTCATGATGCAGGCCAATTCCGCACCCACCGCCCCCCGGAACCTGGACCTCGACGCGGGGAACGCTACGGTCTCCCTCAGTTGGGATGAGCCGACGAGCACTGGAGGTTCGCCGGTGACCGGGTACAAGATCTATCGCGGAACGTCCGCTGACAGCCTGACCCTGCTAACCACTGTCGGCCTCGTGACCACCTACACCGACGACACGGTGGTCAATGGCCAGGCATACTACTATAAGGTCAGCGCGGTGAACGCTTTAGGAGAGGGTCCAGCTACGGACATCGAGGAGGCCACACCGACCGCGGAGGGCGGAGAGGATGATGATGGCGACAACACCATGCTATACATCGTCATCGCCATCGTGGCCATAGCCGCCGTCGCCGGAGTAGCGGTGTTCCTTCTGAGAAGGAAGAAGTAGGCCTCCAAACCCCTTTCCAATCTTTCTTTTTTACAACAACTTAGCGGCGAACTCCTCCACCGTTCTCTCCCAGCCATCCGCCAACGGTCCCTTCATGGTGTTCTTCACGTACACCTTCGCCTCGGCCACCTTGACCGCCCCCTTCTCCTTCAGGATCGCCTCCATGGTCGGCAGGTTCTGCTGGAACTTCTCGATCTCCTCCTGAGTAGGCATCTTTCCGGTCTTCTTGTCCGGCACGGGCTCACCGTGCGTGGCGACGAGCGCGTACTTCGCCCCCTCCGGCAACCGGGCCTTCTTCAGGAACCTCCTCATCTTGCCGATCGGCTTGCCCAGGCGGGTGGGCGCGCAGAACACGTACAGGTCAGCGACAGGGATCTCCTTCGGCTTGGCGTCCCGAACGTGACGATGGTCGGCCTGATGCCCCCTGACCATCAGCAGTCCCTGCAGGTACGCTATGACCTTCTCCCCGTTGCCGTACTTAGATGCGTGATATATCTCGACCCTCAACACTATCCCCGGAGAGAAATTTCCGTTCTCGATATTAAAGCTGCCCGATGGCGAGGGGTTCGGACTTGACCCCATTGATCTTGTAACCAGTTCCCTGGAACACGGCGACCAGCTCCCCATCGTCGAAAACCCTGACCTCATAGAGCGATGTTCTTCGTGTGTCCGAGGTCCGGCGAGCCACCGCTTCCAGCATGCCTTTACCAGGCCTGATGTAGTTGATGCTGGCGACCAGCGCCACCTGCGGTTCCTTTCCCAGATTGGACGCGATGGCGAAGGCCTGGTCGGCAAGAGCGAATATAGCGCCGCCATGCGCCCCGCCCATGGCATTGATCTTATCGCCGGCGTTCATGACGCACCGGACCTCTCCTTCCTCGGTGATCGATCTGGTCTCTATGCCAAGATCGACCACGAACTGCACGTCCATGATGCGCCGCAATCGTTCGCAGACGTCCTTCGGCAAGAATGATTCCCATACGCACATCGTAATGACCGGCGGATAATGGCCCAGGGGGGATTTAACCATGGGGTGGTCTGGCAA
>DUJZ01000039.1 GCA_013329565.1 Methanomassiliicoccales archaeon | reverse complement strand
GGCCGGCCTGGCTGGCATATCGAGTGCTCGGCCATGGTCCGCAAGCTGCTCGGGGAAACGATCGATATCCACGGCGGTGGAAATGATCTCATCTTCCCTCATCACGAGAACGAGATACTGCAATCCGAATCGGTGACGAAGAAACCACTCGCAAACTATTGGATGCACAACGGGATGCTGCAGGTGGCGGACGCCAAGATGTCCAAATCGCTGAAGAACTTCTTCTCGGTGAAGGATGTTCTTGATCGGTATCCACCAGAGGTCGTCCGGTTCTACCTGCTCAACACCCATTACCGCGGTCCCCTGGTTTACGGGGAAGCAGCACTAGATGAAGCGGCCGTCTCCCTCAAGCGCATTCACAACGCATACGAATCATTGAGGACCTACGTTCCCCGAGGGAACGATGCGGCGGAGGAACTGATAACCAAGGCCAAGGCAGGCTTCCTGACCGAGATGGATGATGATTTCAATTCCCGCAGCGCCCTCTCTTACCTGTTTGACGTCGCCAGGGAAGCCAACCGGCTCATGGACATTGGTGAGCTTAGTGCCGAAGGCGCAGCTAACATCCTGGGCTTCATTAAGGACCTCGACAGCATATTCGACATCCTTCCCGAGGAGAAGAAGGGCGAAGAGAAGCTGGACGATGTCATGATGCTCCTCATAGACATCCGCAAGGAATTGCGCAAGCGCAAGATGTACGACCTTTCCGATATGATACGCGACCGGCTTGAGGAAGCGGGGATCAAGATAGAGGACACATCCGAAGGTGCGAAATGGAAACTCATCTGACCCCGGTGGAGAAGAAGGCAGTTCTCATCTGCGGTGGCAACGTCAAAGTACCAAAGGACTTCCGGCCTCCGTTCCGCTTGAGCCGTTCGACAGCCGGACCTGGCGCAGGCTCATCATCGCTCGTCCTTTCGTTCGAAGGGCTACGCGTTAAAAAGAGCATCTCCCGCGATGAGGGAGATTTCGAGCTTGTCGGAGGGCCGGAAGGTTACTCCATGCTCAGGAACGGGCAGCCGTTCATTGCTGATCTGAAACTAAGGCCGGTGCTGTACCATTCGCCCGAGCAGGCGTTCTTCAACCTAGGCCAGGACTGCATATTCGACTGCCTGTTCTGTACTTCCCGCAAGCTCAGCAAGGACGTGGCCAAGGACCTGGACCTCGATCGAGTGGTCGACCTCATCCTGGAAGCGCATCGTAAGGGCGAGCTGAAAGCTGTCGCCCTCACCTCCGCAGTTGTCGGTTCTATACGAGAAACGATCGACCGCATGGTCTACGTCGTTCATAAGGTACGCAGGGAGCTTCCGGACGTTCCGATCGGCGTCGAACCGTACGTCGAGTCGTTCGAGGACATCGACCGTCTGCACGAGGCGGGAGCGAACGAGATCAAGATCAACATCGAATCGTTCGATGAGCGCATCATCGAGATAGCCTGCCCCAAGTTGGACCTGGAGAAGCAATTGGGGTTCCTGCGTTACGCTGTCCAGGTGTTCGGAAGAGGGAAGGCCACCTCTAACATCATCATCGGTCTGGGGGAGACGGACCGCAACGTGCTGGAAGGCGTTTCCGCACTGGCAGGCCTAGGTATAGTCCCCTCCATCCGGGCTTTGAAGGTCAATCCGATCAATAGGGCGGTCATGGAGGCGGCCCTCGGTAAACTAAACCCGGTGACCCCCGAGAGGCTCATCCACCTGAACCAAGAGGCGAAGCTCATCATCATGGCCCATGGTCTCAGCACTACGTCGTACCATACCATGTGCCACGAGTGCGGTTGCTGCGATCTCGTGCCCTTCAAGGACCTCTGAACTTTTAGGTTCATTAATAATTCGATACTATGGCTAGATTTAGGTAGCCTAAAATTTATATATCCCATGTTAGGTAACCCTAAATCATGGTCAGCGAGAACATCGAGGAGTACCTCGAATGCATCTGGGAATTGACGCAGGACGGTACGCCCGCGCGTACCACGGACATCGCCAAGAAGATGAAGGTGTCCCCTGCCAGCGTAACAGAGATGATGCAGCGTCTTGATTCGTTGGGATACATCGCCTACGAGAAGTACAAGGGCGTCACGCTGACCGATTCCGGCAAAAAGATCGGGGAGACGATAAAGCGCAAGCACCGCCTGCTGGAGCGATTCCTTGTCGACGTATTGGGCATCGCCAAGGAGAAGAGCCATGATGAGGCGTGCCGTCTGGAGCATATGCTTTCCGACGAGAGCGAGAGGCGCATCTCGGAGATGATGAACCACCCGACCACCTGTCCGGACGGAGATCCGATCCCGGCGCTGGACCAGCTCTGCCTGAACAGGGACGAGAACTCGTCCGTGCTGAGCGAGATGTCCGAGGGGGACGAAGGAATAATTTCCCACCTCTCCTGCGACGACCCGCAGAAGATCCGCCGCATAATCGCCATGGGCTTCGTTCCCGAGCGCCGTTTGACGGTCGAGGAAAAGCTGCCCATGGGCGGCCCCGTTCTAGTGCAGGTAGGAGATTGCCGCGTCGCGCTAGCGAAAGAGTACGCCGACCTCGTATACGTGAACACCAAGAGGCGATGCCAGAAGCGGCACCGGCACGGTGGTAGGTGATGGAAGTACTGCTGGTCGGAAACCCGAACGTAGGAAAGAGCGTTGTGTTCAACCGCCTCACCGGGGTCGGCGCCATATCATCTAACTATTCCGGCACGACGGTCGACTTTCTCAAGGCGGACATGATGGTGAACGGCAAGAAGGTCACGTTCATCGACCTTCCCGGCCTTTACTCTTTGACCAACGGCACGGAGGACCAGATCGTGGCGGCCAAGATGCTGCACTCCGCGAACCCGGATTGCGTTCTGGTCATAGCGGACGCCACCCGCTTGGAACCTTCTCTGGTCCTGATCTTCCAGCTCATTGAACTGGGCTATCCGATACTCGTGGCCATGAACATGATGGACACGGCCCGCAAGCGCGGGGAACTTGACGTTCAAAAACTATCGAAGATACTGGACGTTCCGATCGTTCCAACGGTGGCTGTCACCGGCGAGGGCATGGAAGATCTGTTGAAAGCACTGGACATCTGCTCCGCCCGCCGTTCCAATTTCAAGGTCAGCTACGATTCGCACATCGAAGCCTACCTGGAGGTCATGAAGCTCGGTATTGCCGAAGCGGAACTGAAGTACCCTGCCCGAGGCGCCTCGATCAAGCTCCTGGAAGGGGACGAGGAGTTCACCGAAGGCATTCCGAAGGACCTCCCTGTCCAGGTTAGAAAATTGAGGGAGGAGTTCCGCAAGGAGCACAATGAAGATCTGGAGGTCCACGTCAACCGCGATCGTTACGGGGAGGCTGGCCGAATAATATCGGAGGTTTCCAAGCCCAATGTCCAGCCGCGCACCCGTCGCCAAAAGCTATCCGACCTCACCATGAGGCCGCGCACTGGCATACCGGTTCTCATCGGAGTCCTTGCCGGCGTTCTCCTGACCATCATATTGCTAGGCGGATGGCTGGAGGGAACGCTCCTTTCGCTCTACGCCGACCTGACCGGTACCTTCTTCGCCGATCTGGCCGACGCCATCGGCGGGGNNGCTAGGTCAAGCGCTGGCATCCGGAGTGGACCTCAGCATCCAGGCCATTTTGGCAATCGTCGTTCCGTACATCCTGCTGTTCTACCTGATACTGGCGTTACTGGAGGACTCCGGATATCTTCCCCGGGTGGTCGTGCTTCTGGACGGGGTGATGCACAAGATAGGGCTGCATGGTCAGGCCATAATCCCGATGCTGGTGGGAATGGGTTGCAACGTCCCGGCGATACTGGCTACCAGGGTCATCGAGTCCCGTCGGGAGAAGCTGATCCTCGGCACCATCATCATAATGGCCATTCCCTGCTCGGCGCAGATGGCCGTTATCATCGGAACGGTGGGCAACTACGGCGGCATCGTGTATGTGCTCGCCATACTGGGCATCCTGCTCGGTCTGGTATTGATACTGGGACGGCTGCTGCACAAGGCCATCAAGTTCGAGCCGACCAGCCTGATGATCGAGATACCGGACCTCAGCGTGCCCCGCGTCGACAACATTCTCAAGAAGACCTGGATGCGCATCAAGGAGTTCTTCGTCATCGCCTTCCCGATACTGCTGATAGGAAGCATCGCCCTGGAGCTGCTTAACGCCTACGGCGTACTGGACATGCTCGTTGAGCCGTTAGCGTTCTTCACCGAGGGCTGGTTAGGACTTCCGGCGATCATAATCGTCGCCCTGGTGTTCGGCGTGCTGCGCAAGGAGATGTCCTTCCAGTTGCTGGTCGTGCTCTTCGGAACCGCGAATCTCGCAACGGTAATGACCGTGGAGCAGCTGTTCGTGTTCGCCTTGGTCATGGCCACGTTCATGCCCTGCATGTCCGCTTTCGCGGTGATGATACGCGAGTACGGTCTCAAGGACACGCTGAAGATGTCCTTCGCGTCGATAGTGCTGGCGTTCACGCTCGGAGGAATGGCCAACTTCCTGTTCCAGGTGTTCTAGGAAAAGGTATAAGACCGGAGGCGTTACCCGGGACGGATGTACCGCCTGTTCCTGGCCGCCCTGGCGCTCAGCCTGATCTTCTGCGCAACGCCAGGCGCCGTAAACACGCAGGCGCTTCGCGTCGGGGTCACCGGCGGCTTCCGACGAGCGTTAGGGGTCGAGATGGGCTCCATAGTCGGCGACATGAGCTGGGCGGTGATAGCGTTGGCGGGACTAGCCGTCATCTGGGACAACGATGTCGCGAGGATCGTACTGGCAATGGTCGGTGCGGCGTTCCTTATCTATCTCGCCTACCAGGGGTTCATGGACGCCCGGAAGAAGGAGATCCCGGAGGTCGACGCGCCGAAAGGGCACACCGACTTCGTCACCGGCGTGATAATGTCCTTCGCCAATCCGTTCCAGCTACCGTTCTGGATAGGGATCGGAAGCTCGAGCATAGCGGTAATAATGTCCGACCCCGGGCTCATGGACTTCGTGGTGTTCTACTTCGGTTATCTCATCGGAGCGATCATCTGGGGTACGTCGTACTCGGCGCTCATCGGTCACGGAAAGCGGTACATCACGCCGAAGCTGTTCCGGGCTCTGAGCTTGATCTGCGCACTGGTGCTGCTATACTTCGCTCTGAATCTGCTGTACAGCACATTCCTCAGTGGGTGAAGTATGCCAGCATCTTCGGCGCTACCTTCTCGACCTTCACGAAGCCGAAGCGTTCGAACTGCACGACCTTGCCTTCCTCGTCCGCAGGCATGGTCTCCACGAAGCCTTCCTTCCTCTCGCCGGTCGGCATCATCACAGTGGCTGGCGTGCAGTTGTCCGGCACCCAGTGAATGATGCGGTACCCTTCCTTGAGGACGGAAAGGTCGTTCCCCTGGTACAACGCCTTCCCTGAACGGAACTCGACGTTGCCAAGGTCCTTCAGGCGCACCTTGCCGGCCTCCATCGCCGCATTCAGGTCCTTCTCCACCACGTGGATGATGATCGGCGAGTTCAGCTGGAACTCCCTGTTGCCGAGCTCAGGGTGGTCCGGGTGCCTTGGGGCTCGGGAATGAAGTTCGTTGACCCCGCATATCTGCAACGGGACCGGGTCCCACACGAAGAAGTAGCGGTTCGCCGTCTTGTCCACTATGGCCTTGTTGTAAGCGTAGATGTTGTCCCAGGAGAACTCCACGTCCGTCTCCTTTATGCCACAGTCGACCCAGTAGTTGCGTATCGCTTCCGGGCGGAAACCTCTTTTTGCCAGAGCACGGACGGTTCCTAACCGCACGTCGTCCCAGCCGGAGTACTCCCCGGTCTTGATGCCCTTGCCGACCGTGGACGTCTTCAGGACGGCGTCCGGGACTGAAACCAAACCGTAATGAGTGTAGTGCGGCACCTTCCAGCCGAAGTAATCGAATAAGTAAGCTTGACGCTGCGTGTTGTTCAGGTGGTCCTTTCCCCGGAGCACGTGCGTCAAGCCAAGGAAATGATCGTCTATGGCCACGCTGAAGTTCATCATCGGGTAAAGGCAATACTTATCGCCTTTCAGCGGGTGGGGGGTGGATTTTATGATACGAAGTCCAACGAAATCCCTGATGGCCGGGTTGGGGTGCTTCAGGTCGGTCTTGACCACGAATATGGCTTTTTCTTCTTCATAATCACCGGCCAGCATCTTCTCGAACTTGTCCATGGTCGTCGCGATATCCTCGTCATGATGTGGACAGGGCTGGCCTTTTTCTTTCAAGGCACGCCAGACCTCGGCGGGACAGGTGCAGACGTACGCCTTCCCCATGTCGATGAGCTGCCTGGCGATGTCGTAGTAGATATCGAAGCGGTCGCTTTGCACGACCGTCTGGTGCACCTTGACGCCCAGCCATTCCAGGTCCTCGGGGATCATGTCGTAGGCGTTCGGATCGATCTTATCGGGATTGGTGTCCTCAATGCGGTTGATGAACTTGCCGTCGTAGTTGCGGCAGTAAACGTCATTGAGGATCGCTACGCGGGTATGGCCCAGGTGCAGCGGACCGGAGGGACCGGGGGCGAAGCGCATTACGACCTTCCCACGTTCCATGCCCGGAAGCTCCGGCAGGCCTACGCGGCGTTCGGTCTTCTCCCTCTTCAGCATAGAGGAGTCGATACCTTCCAGCTGCTTGTGCTGGACCTCTGGAGCTAGCGCGTTCACCTCATCCACTATGGAAGCGATGAGCGGCAGGACGTCCTTCACGCGGGAGCGCAGCTCGGGAGATTCGGCCAGCACCTTGCCTTGCACGGCCTTGGGGTTGGCCTTGCCGGAATAAAGTACTGCATTCTGCAGGGCGTACTTCCGAATGGTCGCTTCCAGGTCCTCGGACATCGTTCCGCGATATCCCCCTCCGGCTTTTTAAGTTATGTAGCGCCTCAAGGAAATCGGTTATATGCTGGGACGGTAATTATCGCTCATGGCCGTCCAAAGCCACCTGGACCGTATGAAAGGAGTCAAGGTCATCGAGAACAAGGTGCCGATCGAGATCGAGCCGACGCGCATCCTGATGGCCGATCAGCGGTCGCCAGTTCTGTTCACCAACCTCAACGGCAAGAAGGCCGCTGGGAACCTGTGGAGCGAGAGGGAGCGCATCACCGAAGCGTTAGGTCTACCGAAGGACGGGCTCACCCAGGCGTTGATGCAAGCCTTGGCGTGTCCGAGACCGGTCGAGGAAGTAAAGAAAGCGAAGTTCGAGGAGATCGTGGAGGAGAAGTTCGACCTTCGCAAGTTGCCAATTCCAAAGTACTACCCGCAGGACGGCGGGCGGTATGTAACGGCCGGCGTAGCCATAGCCGAGTTCGGCGGGAAGATAAACGTTTCATTCCACCGCCTCATGCTAATCGGCAAGAACAAGTTCGCCATCCGTCTCGTTCCAAGGCACCTCTTCACCATGCACAAGCTGGCCATGGAGAAGGGGGAGGACCTCAAGGTCGCTTTCGTCGTAGGCACGTGTCCTTCCGTTCTTTTAGCTGGCGCTACGTCCGCCGACTACGAGTTCAACGAGCTGGAGATGGCCAGCGCTTTGCGATACATAGGCCTCAAGGAAGGGCTGAAGGTCCGCCGCACCAAGTACGGCATTCCAGTACCGGCGGACGCCGATTACGTCCTGGAAGGACGGCTCACGTCGGAAACGGCCGATGAAGGTCCGTTCGTTGACATCACCGGCACGTACGACACCGTGCGCAAGCAGCCCGTTTTCGTCGTCGACCGTCTCTACCGCCGCAAGGACGCGGTGTTCCAATTGGTTCTGTCGGGCGGGATCGAGCACTATCTTCTGATGGGTCTGCCCAGGGAGCCGGTCATCTTCCGGACGGTACGGCAGGCAGTTCCCCGCGTTCACGCCGTACGCCTCACGGAGGGAAGCTGCTGCTGGCTGCACGGTATCGTTTCAATAACCAAGAACAAGGAAGGGGATGCTATGAACGCCGCCATGGCCGCGTTCACCGGACACCCATCGATGAAGCAGGTGATCATCGTCGACAAGGACGTGGACATCTTCGACGACAGGGCTGTCGAATGGGCTGTCGCCACGCGCTTCCAGGCGTCCCGTGGTCTGCTCGTGATCAGCAACGCCGCCGGCTCCTCGCTAGACCCCAGCACCGAGGGAACAACGTCGAAGGTCGCCATAGACGCCACCATGCCTATCGGGGACGACAAACTGTTCAGGAAGGCCGAGCTGGAAAAGTAGAGTTGAGGTTATCACAAGAGAAAGAGGCATTGGGTCTTGGGAACCTTGCCAGTCTCCTCTCTAAGATTATTGATGATGGACCGAGCAATACATCATACCGCGGTCTAGTCGATCTTAAGCCATGATTGAATAAATCATTTATAATCCAGACCTCCTTTTGGCGCTAAAGATGGAGGATTCCTCTTGAGATGCAATAATTGTGGATTGGATTACATAGCGGACAACACCGCCAACTGCCCGAGGTGCAATGCGCCGCTGCAGATGGGGTATCAGCAACCCCCGCCGCAGCCGCAGGGCAACCAGGAACAGCCGCAGTACCAGCAGCCCCCTCAGCAGTACGGGGACCAGCAACCGCAGCCTGCCCCGCAGGGCGGATACTACGCCCCGCCGCAGGGTGGCTACTACCAGCAGCCTCCGATGCCGCCGAAGCGGGTACCGACCGTCAAGAAGGTCGACCTGGCCGAGATACTGATGATCATCTCCGGCGTCTTCCTGCTGGACGGCGCCTTCGGCAACTTCGCATGGATAGGCACTGGTGTGCCAGCCGGGATCGTCATCCTCGGCATTGTCTGCCTGGTGGGCGCCCTCCTGCTGTTCATGGACGTGCTCATGCCCGCCCTGCTGAAGCAGCTCGGTGAGATCAAGGACATGCTGGTGCTCATACTGGCGCTGGTGTTCATAGTCTGGGGCCTGGTCGTCACCTTCGCGAACACCGCTAACTACGGTACCTACGGCCCCGAGATCTTCACCGGCGGATTCGTCCTGCTCGCCGCTGGCGCTCTGCGCATGGGTATCCTCAAGTGAACGCCCCCACGCCCTGAGCGATGTATAAACCGTTTCCCCTTTCCTTTTTTCAATCCTCTAAGGCGATGCCGGTTAGATCGGTAAGGACCAGGAGGAGGAAGGCCATGTTGCTAAGGACGAGATGGACCAGCCTCCATCTCCTAACGTTACGCAGCATGCCTGCGCCACTCAATATGCTCGCCACGGCAAACATACATGTGGACAGGGCCAGCATTCCGTGCAGGGTATGGAATATCCGCCCACGGTCCGAATAATAGGTGGGCGCCCAAATTAAAAAGGTCACCATGAACAAGGTCCAGCAGGCGATGCTGGAATATCGATGCAGCTTTCTTGGAATGTCCAGGGGCACTAGTTTTCTCAACCATCTATAGGAGGAGTTCTTGACTCCGGTCACCGCTGCCAATAGGCCAAAGAAGGTGGCGAGGGCGAACAAGGGAACGTGAAAACCTCCTTCCTCCTCATCTTCGTTCTCTCTCAGGTCGAGCCTATCTTGTGCGATGACCACATCAAGATCGAGCTGCCCGGCAAAGGCTGATGGCAGCGCTAACGATATCAGCAACATACCAATAATGAAAAGCAAGATTGCCGCAGCGGCCCGGTGTTTCACGCTCATCGAAGAACGCGATAAATTATAAATCAAGCGGTCGTGCCGGTTAAAGGGTCAATATCAACGTCGGATGGTCTCTTCCCTGCCCTTGCCGATGCTGATGATCCTGGCCGGCACCTTGGAGCGCTTCTCGATGTAACCGATATATTGGCGCATCTCCTTCGGCAGAGCGTCGAATCCGCCGCGGACGATCTCCATGGTCTCTTCCGGCTTCCAGCCCTTCCAGCCGTCCAGTTCCTCGTAGACCGGGACGGCACGTTCCAGCATCTTGAAGTTGCCAGGGAAGTGATGGACCTTCTTGCCGTCTATCTCGTAGGCGACCGCTGCCTTCACCGTCCTCAGGTCGTTCATGACGTCCAACTTCGTCACGGCGAACTGGGTCAGGCCGTTCAGACGAGCGGCGTGCTCAACGACCAGAAGGTCGAGCCAGCCGCAGCGGCGAGCGCGTCCGGTGGTGGTCCCGAACTCACCGCCCACGTTCATGAGCATCTCGCCAGTGGAGTCCTTCAGCTCGGTCGGGAAAGGACCAGCCCCCACGCGGGTGGTGTATGCTTTTAGAACACCCATGATCTCGTCCACCCGCTTCGGGCCGACCCCGGAGCCGGTGCATATCGCCCCGGCCACGCAGTTGGACGATGTCACGAAGGGATAGGTTCCGTGGTCAATGTCCAGCATGGTACCTTGAGCGCCTTCGAACAGCACGTTCTTCCCTTCGTTCAGAGCGTCGTTGACCAGGACCGACGTGTCGGTGATGAACTTCTCGTACTTCCGGCCGTAGGCCAGCAGCTCCTTGAACAGTTCGTCCTTGTTCTGAGCCAGACGTACGCCGAGGATCTCCATGACCTTGAGCTTCATGGGCATGATGGTGTCCAGGCGCTCTTCCAAAAGCTCAGGGTCCAGCAGGTCGCCCATGCGGATGCCTGATCGGGCGATCTTGTCCGAATAGCACGGCCCGATGCCCTTTCCGGTGGTTCCCACGGTCTTGCTTCCCCTCAGCCTCTCCTCGGCTCCATCTAAAAGTCTATGCCAGTTGAGAATGACGTTCGCCCGGTCGGATATCTTGAGTCCTGCGACGGAGCGTCCGCCCGATTCCAACTCGGCGATCTCCCTGTCCAAGGAAAGCAGGTCGACGATCACACCGTTGCCGATGACGTTCGTCACGTCATTGCGGACGATGCCAGAAGGAAGTATGTGAAGGGCGAATATCTCATCGCCCACCTTGATGGTGTGGCCGGCGTTGGAACCGCCCTGGTATCGGACCACCATATCGGCGCGTCCGGCCTCGTAATCAGTGATCTTGCCCTTGCCCTCGTCACCCCAGTTTGCCCCTACGATTGCCTTGACCATGGATACTCCTCCTCATTCATGCGTTTCCAGAACCCGTATTGGTTCTGAAAAACAGAAAAGACGTCCCAGGTCACTAGAAGGGACGTCTTGCCCTACCTATTATATACTGACGTTTTCCAGACTGTCAAACCAAATATACATGTAAAATTTGCCCCTAAAATGCCAAATCAAAAGCAACTATCATCAGAGGTGTCAGGCGATTAGTGTGGCATAGGCATCAGCGAGTATAATGACAGCAGGTATGTCGGAAGCGGGCACATG
>DUJZ01000038.1 GCA_013329565.1 Methanomassiliicoccales archaeon | reverse complement strand
TGCGAGGGAGCCTTCGCAGAACGGTCCTTGGCCTTCTCCGGCCTGGCCATTCTTGAACCGATCCGGGTAACGGAGCGGGGATTGACCTTCACGCCCGTGCACCTGGACACCGCCTCCATCACCGTCGCCCCTTCCAGGGGAGTCCGGTCCTCGATCTTCCCATCACCGAGCAGTCCCAGGCCGGCCAGTAGGGGCTCGGCGTACTTTTCTAGAACGACCTCTCCGTCGACCACCCGGTGCAGGGCACCGAGGGTCTCCAGGGTACGCTTGGACCCCGGTTCCAAGGGAATGTGAAGGGAACCGCTTTTCAATTTGGCTTTGGCGAGGATGTCGACCCGCAGGCGCTGCAACTTCTCCAGCGGAAGGTCGTACCAGAACAGGTTGTACTTGGGATGGAGCGGAACGTTGTAGCGCCTGGACATCTCCAGGGCGGCCCTGAGGTCTGATGGGTCCTCCCAGCCCTCGGGGAGCTGCCGATCATTGGCGGCGTACAGCTCGGCGCGATGCCATTCCAGGTCGTAGTCGCCGGGAACCAGCACATGGTTGTTCTCCACGAACTCCCCGAACGGAAATAGAATCTGGCCGACGTCGGTGATCTCCTTCATCCTCTCCTTTACGGCCTTGAACTCCTCGACGGTGTTGGTCTGCACCAGGTCCCCGTTGTCCAATAGCAGTATCGGTCCCTCCAGACGGTCGCAGGGGGTCACCGCCCCGGCCTTCCCGGGCCGTTCGATCTTGATCTGCGTGCCTATGGCCAGGAAATCGTCCAGGGCGAACATGGTCGCCGGGCTCAGGGCGATGGCCGCCAGCCCGGTGGTCCTCCCCCTTCCGTAGCGAAGACGCAACCCTCCGGGTCGCGAAGGATGCCCGATCACCGGCCGTCCGGCCACGATGTCCTTGAGGTACTTGTAGTCGGGGACCACCTTGACCTCCTTCTGCTCCTTGGCCGCCCCCTTCTTCAGCTTAAGATATTCGCTTATGAAATCCCAGCCTTCCAGGCCCAGCTTCTTGACGTGCTTCTCTATCTTGGGCGCCTTAAGGCACAGCCCTTCGGCGATGACCAGGCACACGCCCCCCCGCACCGCATTGGTCTTGATGCGCGGCAGGTTGCGGTAGCCGGAGATCTCGGCGTCCTCTGTCTTCTCCCCGTCGACGCATACCGGGCAGTTCCGGTAGATGATCTCGATCTCCTGGTTGCTGGGAGTGAACTGAAGATGCTGTACCTGCTTGTAGAGGGGGATCTCCTCCTTGAGCCTCTCCACCTCCCCGACGGTCGGTTTGTAGGTACCGATCCCGAACTCCCGGCGCACCACGTCCGCGATGAGGACGCTCATGGCCTGGGCAGTGCCGCCCGCAGCCCGTATCGGACCGTTGAAGAACACCGACAGGTATTCGGTGCCGTCGGGATTCGGATTGATCTTGACGCCGGCGATGCCGACGATCGGCGCTACCAGTATGCCTTCGGTGAGCACGGAGAGACCGACCCTGACCGCCCGGTCCATGGCCATCTCCCTTCCCTCGTTGGCGGCGACGGCCTCCTTGGCAAGCTCCTTGGCGATGAAAATGGAAAGCTCCTCACGGCTCTCGATGTGCTTGGACAGCTCCCTGATGCGTTCCGCTACGCCGTCGACGTGCCAGTCGGAGAGCTGCTTCTCAACTCGGGCGGCCAGGTCCTCGGCCTGCGGTATCTCCACGCTGGTGCTGGGGTCCAGCCCTTTCGCCCTGGCCTCGGCGGCCAGTGCGTAGCAGCGCTCGTTCTCCCGGAAAAGACCGGAGAAGTATCGGCGCATGGATTCGCTGCAGGCCAGTTCTTGCAAGGGCACCCCACCCGCACTAAGGGGAGAGAAAATTAATAAGTTTGCTTAGAACAGAGGCTCGACCGATTCCAGATGCTCCACCGAATCGCGCAGGGCGGCCATGACCTCCTGGACGCCGACACCGGTCGCGGCGCTCATCTTGAGCCGGTCGGAACCGCTGTCGATCATGTCCACCTTGTTCTCCACGACCAGTATGGGCACGCCGGGGAAAAGTGCTTTTACCGACTCCAGAAGCCTCAACTGCCCCTCCATGAGGTAGCCGCAGCTCTCCGATGGGTCGAGAATGAACAATATGGAATTGGCCAGATGCTTGAGGGCGGTGACCGCCTGCATCTCGATGCGGTTGCGGTGCTCCAGCTCCCTGTCGAGCAGACCAGGCGTATCGATGACCTGATAGCGGCGGTGGTTCGCCTCATGTATGCCGACCTCTATGCCTTTGGTGGTGAAAGGATAGGCGGCGACCTCCGGCTCGGCGGCCGAGACGGTGCGCAGGAATTGGCTCTTGCCCACGTTGGGGAAACCAGCGATGACGAAGGTGAGCATGTCGTCGTTGAAGTCGGGCACCTTGCGGAACTCGTTCCTGGCGTAGCTCAGGAATTCCAGGTCCGGTCCGATCTTATAGACGACCGATGACGCTCGGCCATAGTAGGCCTTTCGCGCGTTGTCGGCGGCGAACGTCGACGAAGAGGTCATCACCTTGCTGGTGTACTGCTTCTGCAGCTCCTTGATCTTCGAAGCGGCCCAATCCAGGTTGCCCAGGGCCTTCTTCATCTTGTCAATTCCGACCGTTACCTCGATCATCTCCGCCAGGAAGTCCGTGCGCTCGTTGATGCTCGGGAACGCCTTGACGTACTTCATGAGGGTGGACGATATGACGTCAGTGGCCGAAGCGATACGGGCCATTGACTTGCGCTTTACGAGCTCGACCTTGTCCGGCCCCTGCTTGTCTATCTTGTTGACCTTACGGAACGCCTTGTCCAATATCTCGTCCGCTGTAAGAATGGTTGGGACGCGCTTCCGAAGGTTCTGCACGGTCCGTCACAAAGTAGAGGTAGTTTATAAAACATGCTTCCAGCCATGACCTTTGCCCTGCGGGCGGACCCGGTGCTGACCAAGGACGGCCAAGACCTCCTGGATAGCGATGATCTCCACCTGCTGCTATTGCTCCGGGATGGCGGGACGGACGGAGCTTCCGCAACCCTCGGTATCGCTGAGGAAACAGTGCTCCGAGAGGTGCTCCGGATCGAACGAACGGTGGGCGGAAAGGTCCTGCAGGGAGGAACGCTGAGCCCGTATGGAACTGAGCTTGTGGAAAGGATGGAGCTGTACGTTCGATTGCTGGAAGCCCAGCTGGAAAATCTCTGGAAAAATCCCAGCTTGACCTGCGACGGCCTAGTCCTTCGCAAGGGAAAGGTGTTGTTGGTCAAACGGGGAAGGGAACCGTTCCGGGGGTGCCACGCCCTGCCCGGTGGCTTCGTGGAATATGGAGAGAGCGCCGAGGATTGCGTGGTCCGCGAGATCAGAGAGGAGACAGGACTGGACACGGAGGTCCTGCAGCTGGTCGGCGTCTACTCCGAGATGGGAAGGGACCCCCGGGGGCACTTCGTCACCTTGCTGTACCTGCTGCGGGAGAAGGGAGGGGCGCTCAAGCCCGGAGACGACGCTGACTCTGCTGAATTCTTCGCGCTGTCCGACCTGCCGGACCTGGCCTTTGACCACGGGAAGATGATCGCGGACGGGATCAGGGCGGCGGAACATCCTTTATAGCCTCGGGAAGGGTTATGGATAAGCATGGGGCGGGATGACCTGGACGAGACGATCCTGCGCATGCTGCAGGCCAACGGCAAGATGACCATCGAAGAGATAGCCGAGAAGCTGGACCGTTCGCCCTCCACCATCCGGGACCGCATGCGCCGCATGGAGGAGGAAAGGCTGATACTTGGATACTCCACCATTGTCGACCAGGAGAGGCTGGACATAGACGCCGAGGCCCTCGTTCTAGCGGACATCGACCCTCAATCGGAGGGGAAGGCCATGAGCGCCCTGATGTCCCTGGAGGAGGTAAGCGAGGTCATGAAGGTCACCGGCGAACCCCGCCTGATGTTCAGAGTGCGGGCGTCAGACCGCAAGGAGCTCCTCAGCTTCCTGGACCGGAAGATAAGGCCCCTCGGATTCCGGCGAGTTGACGTACGCCTGGTCCTGGACCGGTCGGTGCGCTATCCGGGCTCGGTATAATGGTGTCGCTTAATTATCCACCATTTTCTATATCCCCAGGATGCAGACCGTAACCTGGTTGGCCCTGCTGGTCTTCCTGTTCACCTACGCCCTCATATCCATCAGGAGGGTGCGCAGCGTCAGCATCGACCGGCCGGCGGCCGCCTTGTTCGGGGCGATGCTGATGATACTGCTGGGAGTGGTCACCGCCGATCAGGTGCTGGAGGCCATCGACCTGAACATAATCGGCCTGCTGCTGGGCATGATGATCATCGTTTCCTGCCTGGAGATAACCGGACTTTTTGACAGGGTGGCCGTGCTCCTGATGAGCGGGTGCGCGGACCGCTTCACCCTGCTGTGGCTGAGCATGGGGGTGACCGCACTGCTCTCCGCCCTGATCCTGAACGACACCGTGGTCCTGATGTTCACCCCCATCCTGATCAAGGTCTGCCGTTCCATCGACGCCAATCCCGTACCGTTCCTGGTAGGGGAGGCCTTGGCCGCTAACATTGGTTCGGTGGCCACCGGCGTGGGCAACCCGCAGAACGCCTACATCCTCATCCAGTCCGGAATATCCTTCTCCGACTTCGCCCTGGCGCTCGCACCTCTGGCGATGATCTCGCTGGCGGTGGCCGTAGGCATTGTCGCCATGGTGTTCCGGAAGGAGATCTTCGACGGAGGCCTGGGCAGACCCCTCCCTATAGACCGCTCGCTGGTCGTGTCGACAGCCCCCCGGAAACGGATGGAGAGGCCGTTCTTCCTGGTGCTGGCCGTCCTAGTGGTGGTCTTCGTCGGCTTCACCGCCTCCTCTTGGATCGGAATTCCCATATCGTTGGTGGCCTTCCTGGGCGGCTGCTTCCTGCTGCTGGCCCTCCCCCTTGTGAAGAGGGACACCAGCACCGCTCCGATCCTGCGGGGGGTGGACTGGACCCTGATCCTGTTCTTCGTCGGACTGTTCGTCCTGCTCAAAGGAGTGGAGACCTCCGGCCTCATGGACATGATGCTAGACTCGTTCGCGGACATGGGGGCGGGCGTCGCCAGCGTGGCCGGCCTTACGGTCATATCCTCGCTGCTGTCGAACCTGATAAGCAACGTTCCCGCGGTGATGCTGCTGTCGCCGGGGATACCAGTGGGCAATGACACGCTCTGGCTTGGTCTGGCCACGTCGTCGACCCTTGCCGGCAACGCCACCATCCTGGGGGCGGCGGCCAATGTCATAGTGGTCGAGAAGGGGCTGAGCATGGGCGTCGAGGTCCGCCTTTGGGACTTCGTCAAGGCCGGGGTCCCGGTCACCCTGGTGACCCTGTTGATATCAGTGCTGTTCCTGTCGTAAAATGAAAGAAGAGGTTTTAGGGAAGGTGTTTCGGAGGCTCAGATCTTCTTGGTGCAGAACCACCAGTCGTAGCAATCCTTGCCCTTTCCGACCTTCTTCTTACGCTCCATGGCGGTCTTGTAGTCGGAGGGGGGCGAGATGATGACCCGGTCCTGCAGGAAGTCGTTGTTCGGCCAGTTCTCCGGGGCGGACACGTGGTTCTTGTCAGTGTACTGCAGCGCCTTCAGGGCTCGCAGCACCTCGTCGATGCTCCGGCCAACCTCTTGCGGATAGTAGATTATCAGGCGTATGATGCCGGTGGGGTCGATGATGAACACCGCTCTGACCGTGTTGCTGGCCTTGGAGGGGTGAATCATGCCCAGCTGCATGGCCACCGCTCCAGTGTCCGCTATTATGGGGAACGGTATCTTCACGTTCAGGTTGTCCTCGATCCACTCCACCCACTTGATGTGGCTGAACACCTGGTCGNNGAAGTCGGCCGGGTGGCTGAACAGCACCAACCATTTGCCGGCGACGTCCTTGGGCAGGTTCATCATGCCGTGGGTGGTCTTCACTACCAGATCCGGGAACTTGTCTCCGATCAGAGGCAATCCCAAAACAGAATCATCAATGTCTTCGCACATTGTACATCACTGGAATCAATACGGAACGGCATATTATTTAACACTTGTTGGTTTTGCACAGAGATCTATAAGCTGGCCATGTTCGGTCCTTTCCGACATAAAGCACGCATTCTTAACCCAATAGTGATATGCTAAGCCTTTAACGGAAATAAAGGATAAATACCGAAAAACCCATGAGATAAAACATGTCCCTAGCCACTGACCTTTCGTTGGTGTTCATAGTGATCGGGGTCCTGATGCTCCTGTTGGAGATCAGTCAGCCCGGGTCCTTCCTCCTGGTACCGGCCACGGTGCTCCTGGCCCTGGGCGCCATCGGACTCATATTCCCAGACCTGCTGCTGACGGTCTGGTCCCCGATCATCGCGGTCATAATCCTGGTCCCCACCACCCTGGTGACCATCAAGCTGTACCAGCGGCTGGCCCCTCCTGCACCGCCCCAGACCACGGTGGCGACCTCCCTGATAGGCATGGAGGGGGTGGTGGAGATCGAGGTAGTGCCTGGATCCCTAAAGGGGAAGGTGCGTATAGCCAACGTCACCTGGAGCGCCAACTCGGCGACGCCCATACCGGTGGGGAAGCGGGTCAAGGTGGTCCGCAGCGAGGGCGTGCACGTGACCGTGGAGGAGATATCCCAATAGAGTAGGAGAAGGAAATCATGGCATTAGCAGTTGAAATACTAGGTTTGTTGATACTGGCCATCATCGCGGCCATCGTGATAGTGGTCAACGGTGTCAAGATAGTCAGGCCGTACGAGCAGGCGGTGTACACCCGCTTGGGCAAGTTCATGAGAGTGCTGAACCCGGGGTTCAATTACGTCGCCCCTCTGATCAACGAAACGGTGAAGCTGGACCTGAGGACGCAGGTCCTGGACGTGCCGAGGCAGGAGGTCATCACCAAGGACAACTCCCCGGTCAACGTGGACGCCATCATCTATGTGAAGGTCATCGACCCCAAGAAGGCCTACTTCGAGGTCACCGACTACCGGTCGGCGACGGTCTACCTGGCCCAGACCACACTCAGGTCCATCATCGGCGACATGGACCTGGACGAGATACTCTCCAACCGCGAGAGGATCAACCTGAAGCTCAGGGACATCCTGGACGAGGCCACCGACCAGTGGGGCGTCAAGGTCGACGCGGTGGAGATAAGGGAGATCGACCCCGCTCCGAAGGTCAAGCAGTCCATGGAGGAGCAGACCTCCGCCGAGAGGCTTAGGCGCGCGGCGATCCTGAAGGCCGACGGCGCTAAGACCGCGGCCATCCTCAACGCGGAGGGTGAGAAGAGGTCCCGCGTGCTGCAGGCCGAGGGCCTGAGGCAGGCCAAGATCCTGGAGGCGGAGGGCGAGAGGCTGGCCATCATCCTGGAGAGCCAGGGCGAGGCGCAGAAGCTCAGGATATTGAGCGTGGGCGCCAGCACGCTGGACACCAAGGCCTTGACCGTGCTCTCCCTGGACGCCGTGAAGAACCTGGGAGAGGGGCAGGCCACCAAGATCGTGCTGCCGTTCGAGCTGACCCGCCTTGTGGAGGGCATCTCCGACTATGTCGGAGGCGTTCGCACCATACCGGAGAGGGAGATCTCCAAGCCCGAGGATATCGAGAGGATGGTCGGCAAGGCCGATGATATCCTAGGGCCCATACCGACCCAGGAGGAGCTCCGCCGGGACATGAAGGAACTGGAGATCGCCACGGCCAAGGAAAGGCGGGAGGCGGAGGCCATAAAGGCGGGAAGCCGGGTCTCCCTGGAAAAGGACCGCGAGTGAAACCCCTTGCGGTCCAAACCCCTTTCCTTTCATTTTTCATTAAATGACCATGGCCGACGATGTACCCTTTAGCCATTGGAAAAAACCGCTTGTTATTAATGATCTCAGGTATCAATGCGCCACCGGCGCAGCATGAAGAAGGCTATGACCAGGGTCACGACGACCAGCGCGATGACGTATGGAAGGTAATCGTAGTTCGGTTCGTATATCCCTATTCCGGAGTACAGCGCCATGAGGGCGTACACCTGGGCCTGGTCGAGCAGGTCCTGTTCCTCGATCCATTCTCCGGACTCCACCGCCTCCCGGGAATCCAGGGGGGTGTGGATGCGACCGTTGGCCTCGCTGCCAGGGTCATCGTACATCGAGAGCGGTTCGGAATAGACGCACATGGTGCTGGTGGATTCCAGTCCGCGGCCGATGTCCAGGTCCTTGCCCCAGGCGCTGTTCAGCTCGTTGGACATCCAGTAGGGGAACATGAACGCGTAATGGTCAGAGCCTGCCAGGTCCTGATAGGCGCGAGCCATCCCCAGCCTCCCACAGGCCTCGTCTGCGACGAAGTTGAGGTCGACCTCTCCGTCCGATCCGGCCAAGGTGACCTTCAGGTCGGAGGACCCGATGGAATCGGCGATTATGCTGGCCACCTGGTTCTTTATCTCACCCCGGTGCATGCCAATGTAGTGCAGGGAGCCGGCCATGCCCATCTCCTCGCCGGCAAAGGCCACGAAGCGCATGCCGTACTTGAGCTTGAGATCGCCAGAATTCACCGCCTCCTGCACCATCCTCGCCGCCTCCAGGACCGCGGCGACCCCGGCGGAGTTGTCCACATAACCTTCGCTCAGGACCGTGTCGTAGTGAGCTCCGAAGAGCACCTGCTTGGTCGGGCCGCTCCCAGTTATTACGTCGGCCACCACGTTCCTGTGCGTTCCCTGGGTGATAACTGACGGCACGCTCATGTTCACCAGACCGCCGCTCAAGGCCGTTCGTACAAGTAACTGTCCGTCGCTGTAGTTGACCGAGCCGACTGGTATGTTCAGGTCCCAGAAGATCGGCCCCATGTCCCCCAGCGGCAATCCGCCGCTCGAGGACTGGGAGCTGTGCTGGGCATAGCTCATCCAGGGATAGTGATAGTGATAGATGACGGCGGCCGGGGGCTGGGCCAGAAGCTTTTCCTCGAAGGTGCCTTCCCAACCGTGGGACCAGCGCACCTCCCTGCCGATTAGGAGAACCTTGCCGGAGATGTTGATGTTGTCCCAGACCTGCCGGTCGATGGCCCTCCTGCCAACTTCGTTGTAATTGCTGGCCGGAGGAAGCGGAAGGTTCACCAGCTCGGCGATGAGCCCGCCTGACGGGGTGGGCCTGCTGAAGCTCTCACAGTTAAATGAACCGATCAGCGCATCGTCCGCGTTCGACGAGTTGCCGTCCGCGTTGACCGTGAGCGCCGGTTCCGCAGTAAGGTTCCATACCGGCATGGTGAAGTTCTCCACGGCCACCTGCAGGCCGTAGGAGGTGAAACGTTCAGCGATGTAGTCGGCCGCCTCGTCCGCACCCTGAGAACCGCTTACCCGGAAGGTCAGGTGATCGGATGATATGCTGCACAGCTCCTCCGTCAAGGATATGACGTTGTCGCCATCCCAGTCCTCATCGATGAGACGGTCGGCGGCCGATGTGTCGACCCCTGCGGCCAGTGCCCCCGGAAAGATGAACAGGGAGGGGACGAGGACCGAGATGGCGATCAGGAGCGCTATGGACTTGAATCGCATGGACGGGATTTTGAATGGAAAGATTGCTATAAAGCAATATTGAAATTGAAAGTTGGAAGGCCAATATGGTTGAAAAAAGGAAAAAGTGGACGGGCCGGGATTTGGACCCGGGGCTTCCTGCTTGCAAAGCAGGCGATCTTCCGAGCTGATCTACCCGCCCAGTGTGGCCGCATAAAAGAAGTTCGAATAAAAAGGTTTCGAGGTCAACGGCAGATGGCCCCGGTGGAAGCCCCGCCGACCAGCCGGCGGTACTTGGCCAAAACGCCGGTGGGCTTGCGGTCCACGACCGTCACCTTGGCTAGGCGTTCCTCGATCTCCTTCTGCGGGACGAGAAGCTCGATCCTGCGGCCTGGTATGTCGATGGATATGCGGTCTCCGTCGCGTATCGCCGCGATGGGGCCTTTGTCGAAGGCTTCCGGGGACACGTGGCCGATGCACGGTCCCCTGGTGGCCCCCGAGAATCGTCCGTCGGTTATCAATGCCACGCTGTTGGACAATCCCATTCCAGCTATCAGGCTGGTCGGGGAAAGCATCTCCGGCATCCCCGGGCCGCCCTTGGGCCCTTCGTATCTTATCACCACCACATCGCCCGCCACGATCTTCCGGGCCGATATGGCATCGTAAGCTTCCTGTTCGGAATCGAAGACCCTGGCCGTGCCCTCGAACCTCATCATATCTGGCGACACCGCGGCCTGCTTGACCACCGATCCCTGGGGGGCCAAGTTTCCGTAGAGCACCGCTATCCCGCCCTCGACGTGGAACGGATGGTCCTTCGGACGTATGACCTCCTCGTCGCGAACCATGGCCTGGCGGGCGATCTCCTTGATGGTTTCACCGTTGACCGTCATCTCGTCGGACAGGTCGTCCAGAAGCCGGTTCAGCATGGCCGGGACACCGCCTGCGGCATCGAAGTCCTTCATGTAGTAGGGACCGCTGGGCTTGATGCTGGTAAGATGCGGAATCCTCTTGGATATCTCGTCGAATGTGCACAGATCGACTTCGACGCCGAAGTCCGCGGCGATGGCCGGGATGTGCAGGGCGGTGTTGCTGGACCCGCCGATGGCCATGTCCAGGACTATGGCGTTGGTGAAAGATCCCTTCTTTACCACCTTGCGGGCGCTCAGGCCTTCCTTGACCAGCTCGACGATGCGTCTTCCGGTGGCACGTGCTAGCTCCTTCTTGCGGTGGTCCATGGCAAGCATGGAGCCGCAGCCGGTGAGGCTCAGTCCCAGAGCTTCGGTCAGGCAGGCCATGGTGTTGGCCGTGAACAGTCCTGAGCATGCTCCCGGCCCGGGGCAGGCGCACCTCTCGATCTCCAGGACCTCCTCCTCGCTCATCTTCCCGGCCTTGTTGGCCCCGAGCGCCTCGAACACGCTCTGAAGGTCCAGACCGCTCTCGTCCCTGCGGCCAGGCTCCATCGGTCCGCCGGTCAGCATGATGGCGGGCAGGTCCAGACGCCCGGCGGCCATCAGCATGCCAGGGGTGATCTTGTCGCAGTTGGTAACGCCCACCCAGCCATCCATGCAGTGGGCCTGGACCATGATCTCCACGCAGTCGGAGATCACGTCCCTGGACACCAGGGAATAGCGCATTCCGGCGTGGCCCATGGCCACCCCGTCGCATACGCCCGGCACCCCGAAGGTCAGAGGTACGCCACCGGCCTCGATTATCCCCTTTCGAACCTCCTCGGCCAGCTCGTTCAGGTGGATATGTCCGGGGACCACGTCGTTCCAGGAGTTGGCGATGCCTATCAATGGCTTCTCCATGTCAGCATCGGTCAGGCCGGTAGCGCGCAGCAGGCTGCGCTGTGGGGCCCGGTCCACCCCTTTCTTGACCGCATCGCTTCGCATCGGGAACGGTTATGTGAGACCGGTTAAATTAAGTTCTTCCCTCAGTCGTCCCCGAACTCTATGCCTTCCTTGGCGAATCGGAGTCGCAGGGCGTCCAGATAATCGGTGACGATCACGTCCCGCTTGGAAACATCCCGTATCCAGATCTTGATGTCCACCTTGACCTTCTCCCCCTGGATGTCCTTTATTATTATGGAGGGGTCGAAGTGGGACATGTCCGTCCTCTTCTCGAGATATTTTTTAACGCTCCGGAGTTCGAAGGTCTTGTTCACCTTCTTCTTCTCCTCCTCGCCCACGTGCGGGAGGATCATGGAGTCCTTATCGGCCACGTCCAACACTATGTTCTTGATCCTCTCGAAGTCATTCAGGGATCGCAGCCACACCGGGATGCGAACCGCGACTATCCCAGCCCTGGAGTAATTGATGACCTTGTTGTTCACCATCACCGAATTGGGCACGTACAATATCCGACCGTCCAGGTCCTTGAGGACGGTGTTCATGAGGTTGATGTCCTTCACCCTGCCGATGCCGGTGATCGGAAGTCCGGACACCTCTACCCATTCATCGATCTTGATCGGTTTTATCACCGATATGAGGATTCCCGAGAAGGCGTTCATCAGCACCTGCTGGGAGGCCAGGGCGACACCTATACCGAGTATCCCCAGTGAGGCCAGGAGGGCGGCCATGTCCAGGCCGAGGACCTCCCAGAACCCGAGGTATAGGCCGAATGCCAGCACAATGTACTGAAAAAGCTTCGCAATGGCCTTTGACTGGATTCGGGAGATGTGTTCGTCCAGCAATCTCCTGGTGAGCATGTTGGCAACCTTGGCCATCAATATGGTGGCCAGCACGACAAATATGAATCCCACCAGGTCGGTGACCGATAACCCAAGGAAGGTCGGGTCTGCCATCCTCCCAACTAAGGCCCATACCCTTTATTATGATTGCTATCAGGGGACGGTCGTGCCTTCCCATCTCAACTTGTCCAGTATTGTGGAGAGCACCTCGGACACTATCGCATCGCGGTTCTGCACCTCCCTTATCCAGAAGCGTATCCCGAGAATGATGCGCATGCTAGTGACCTCCTGGACGAACACGCGGGGAACGAACTCCGCGAGCTTCGTTTGGTCGCTGAGTAAACGGCGAAGTCTAGGGATGTTCAGCTCTCTCTCGGTGGCCACCAGCTCCGCTCCCTGGACGTTCGGAAGCACCAAGGGGTGCTCCTCCAGCACGCGCTTGATGCTCTCAGTTACCCGCTCGCGGTCCGCCCCCAATGGGAGTGGGAATGGTAGAACGATCTCCACGAATCCCGACTGGGTGTAGTTGACCACCCGATTGGTTATCATCATCGAGTTGGGGACCATGGTCATCCGGCCATTTACGTCCCGCAATACGGTCTTGGTGAGGGTGACGTCCAGCACCCGGGACGGCCGGTTGCTCGGATCGCCGGTTATCTCGATCCAGTCCTCCATCCGGATCCTGCGGTCGGAGGCTATCATCACTCCGGCGATGAAGTTCTGGATCAGCTGCTGGGATGAGAAAGCCACCGCGATGCCCACCAGTCCGAGGGAGGCCGCCATAGCCGTGAGGTCCAGGTGCAGGACGCCCAGCACCCCGTACCCTATGCCTATGGAAAGGATCACGTATTGCACGAAGTTGCTGGCCGCTTTGGACTTTCGTTTACCGACCCTCAAATCCAGGAGCCTCCTCAGGCAGGAATAGGCAGCTCTTGCCGCAATTATGGTGCTGATGATGACCAGGAGGAAGACCAGAAGCATTACTAGGTCTATACCGAACAAGGTGGAATTCGCCACGTACCCCAATGGCAGATGAGTTTTAGAATAGTAAGGTTTGGAAAAGGAAAGGTGTTGGTTAAGTGATTTACGTTCAGGACCTGAGAACGATCTCGATGTTGACCCCGTCAGGGACTTGGATCCTCATCAGTTGCCTCAGAGCCCTCTCGTCCGCGTCCAGGTCGATGAGGCGCTTGTGAATGCGCATCTCCCACCTGTCCCAGGTCTCGGAACCTTCTCCGTCCGGGCTCTTGCGGCAGGGCACCTGTAACCTCTTGGTGGGCAGCGGGATCGGTCCGCGTATGGCCACACCAGTACGGGTGGAGATCTGCTTTATCTGGGTGCAGACGCTGTCCACCTTTTCCGGGTCGGTGCCGCTCAGCGATATCCTTGCTCTCTGTGCCATGTGTCAATCCCCAAAAAATGGAAAGGGAATAAGGGGTTTACATCTCCTTCTTTTCAACATCGATGCACATACCGGCCGCGACGGTCTGACCCATGTCGCGGATGGCGAACCTTCCCAGCTGCGGGAAGTCCTTGGCCCTCTCCACCACGAACGGCTTGGTAGGCATGACCTTGACGATGGCGACATCACCGGTCTTCAGGAAGGTCGGGTTCTCCTCCTTGACCTGTCCGGTCTTGGGGTCGAGCTTCCTTATCAGCTCGATGAACGTGCATGCGACCTGGGCGGTGTGGCAGTGGAACACCGGGGTATATCCGACCGGTATCGCGGTGGGGTGGTTCAGGACGACGATCTGGGCAGTGAAGGTCTTGGCCACGGTCGGCGGGTTGTCTACCGGTCCGGCCACGTCTCCCCTGTGGACGTCGTTCTTGGCGATGCCCCTGACGTTGAAGCCGACGTTGTCGCCGGGCCTGGCGATGGGCAGCACCTCGTGGTGCATCTCGATGCTCTTTACCTCGCCGACCTTGTTGGAGGGCATGAAGATGACCTTCATGTCCGGTTTCAGGATACCGGTCTCGACACGGCCGACAGGGACGGTCCCGATGCCGGTGATGGTGTAGACATCCTGAATGGGCAGGCGCAGGGCCAGACCCTCGGTGGAGGTGGGGACCTTGAGCTTGTTCAGGGCCTCGAGCAGGGTGTCGCCCTTGTACCAGGGCATGTTCTCGGACTTCTTGCCGCAGTTGTCGCCCTTGTAAGCGCTGATCGGTATGAACGGGATCTCGTCGATCTTGAACCCGACGGACTTCAGGAGGGTGCTGACGTCGGCGACGGCCTTCTTGTAGGCGCCCTCGTCGTAGGCGGGCTTCACGGCGTCCATCTTGTTGATGGCGATGATGATCTGCTTCACACCCAAGGTCTTGGCCAGGAAGATGTGCTCCCTGGTCTGGGCCTGAGGACCCTCGATTGCAGAGCAGACGACGACGGCGGCGTCGGCCTGGGAGGTACCGGTGATCATGTTCTTGACGAAGTCCCTGTGGCCAGGGGCGTCGATGACGGTGAAGTAGTACTTGTCGGTGTCGAACCTCT
>DUJZ01000140.1 GCA_013329565.1 Methanomassiliicoccales archaeon | reverse complement strand
GTATATGCTTTATTATTATTTATATGTAACTATATAATAAAGCTGGTCAATATCCAGAGACAAAAGCGTTCGCCTGAAGCTAATTTTTATATTTATCATAATATTTATGATTATATTCGAAAGAAATATCTGGGATGCAATGGTATCGATTTCATCAT
This sequence comes from Methanomassiliicoccales archaeon, assembly GCA_013329565.1. Taxonomy (GTDB): domain Archaea; phylum Thermoplasmatota; class Thermoplasmata; order Methanomassiliicoccales; family UBA472; genus UBA472; species UBA472 sp8940u. Next base: position 5,729 of record DUJZ01000140.1, on the reverse strand, counting down.
GGTCAAAGCGGAGGGCATTTCCGGTCTAACCAAGTTGTTCCGCGAGGCTTTGGTCGATGTTGATGATGCCAGTACTATCCTTTTTGTTGGATCGGAAGCGGTGTGCCCTCCTTTCGCCCAATTGCTTGCCTATGCTGTCCGAGACCACAACATGCGTTTCGGTTTCTGTCCTAGAGCGGAATGGGAGAACAGCCGGACCATGAGATGGGTGGCCGGTGCCGGATTTCAGATAAGCAAAGATCCATTCGAGCCTGGCGAGGCGGACGTGATTGTGATCCTAGGAGGATTGGCAATACCGAAGTTCGGATGCCCGGTGGAGGACGTTAAAGCCTTGATCTCCCAGATACCGAAGCACAGGCTGGTTTTGGCAGTGGGATTCATGGATGCCTTCCGAAAGGCGGGCTGGGACACCTCGCTCCATCTCGACGTGCTGATCGACGGCTACATGTCGGCCGAGGTTCTCTGAGGTCAGAACTCCTTGCGCCGGAACACCATGGCGGCCCCGAACAATAATGACCCAGATATTCCGACCGAGGCCAGACCGATCATCCACATCTCACCCCACCCGGTTATCATGGGGAGGAGAACCAGCGAAGACAGCTGATTGGAGCCGAACAGGACGAGCAACACCCCGATCAGCACGCTAGGCGAGAACACGCCGATAAGTACTCCGGCCGAGCAGTTTATGGCCATTATGGATAATGCGATTATCAAGGAATCCTTCATCGATGTCAGAATGTCCTGGACGTTGTACCCTTCGTTGGCGCTGTCCAGTACGGCGGCCAACACGATGGCGATGAACGAGGCGACCGTCACGCACAGGAACACCGCCCCGAACTTTGCCAGCAGCAGGTTCTCCCTACGTATTGGCCTGATCAGGAACAGGTCATAGACCTTCTTCTCCTTTTCATTGAGGATGTTCACGACTATCAGAACGGACGTCAGCAATCCGCCGATGCTGGATACCAGGAGCCCTGTGAACACGGTTATTGGCATGCCCTCGATGTCATCCACCAGGAAATACAGCAACAATGCCATCGCCGGCAGGCCGACCCACAACGCCAGCATTATCTTGGAGCGGTAGAAGCCGTTCAGCTCGTCCTTGAACAACAGCCAGAGGCTCATGCCTTCCCCTCTCCGTCGGTGTAGCTGAGATATAACGACTCTAGCGATTGCCGGTTGGGATGTATGCCCCTGATGTGCAATCCCTCGGCCAATACTGCATTGATGGTACGATCGACCACCGCGTCCATCTCCTTGTGCTCCTCGATGATCATATGGAACCGGTTGTCGGCCACCCTTTCCACCTTGGACACGCCCTGGACCCTTTCCAGCAGGAAATCGTTCGGCACCGGCTCGACCGTCTCCAGACGCACCTCGGTGCTTCTACCGACCCTTTCCCTCAGCTCCTCCATGGAGCCTATGTAGCGCATCCTCCCCTGGCCCAGTATGCCAATGGTGTCCGCGATGTCCTCGATGTCGCTCAAAATGTGCGATGAGAAGAAGATGGTCGTACCCTCGCGAGAAAGTTTGCGGAATAGGTTCTTGAAGAGAACGCGGCTTTCCGGGTCCAGACCGGCAACGGGTTCGTCGAGCACCATGAGCTTCGGACGGTGCATCATGGCCTGGGCCATGCCAACCTTCTGCAGCGTTCCGCCGGACAGCTTGTTGACCTTTCTGTTGCGGTACTCGGTGATGCCCAGCTCCTCCGTCACTTCCTTGATCCGATTCCCCACTTCCGATCCTTGGAGGCCGGAGAGCCGGCCGAAGGTGTTCAGGGACTGGTCCACCGTCCTCCACTCCTGCAGGGAGGTCTGCTGCGGCAGATAACCGATGGTCGAACTGAGCTCGGCGTTCCAGTTGCGGATGGAACGTCCTCCGATGCTGACCTCACCCTGGAAATCACGAATGAGGCCGGTCATGATCCTGATGGTGGTGGTCTTCCCGGAACCGTTGGGTCCGATGTAACCGAATATTGAGCCTTTGGGAATGTCGAAGCTGAGGTTCAAAAGGACTGGCAGGTCCTTGTACCGCTTGTAGATCCCCCTAACCGATACCATCTCTCCGCTGTTCCCCACCATTAAACGGGATTGGTCAACCTGTAAAAATGGTTTTCTAAGACGCCGATCCGGGATTGAACATCATTTGAACCAGTGCGGCCGGGATTGGCAGGACAGGTGGTTCACGATGGTCCGCTTCTTCATGAACAGCGTGATGCGACGGTTGGTGCTGGCGATACCGCTGCATTTCCACCCCTGGAACAGCTCGCCGCAGTTGATGGTCCGACCGTGCTCGTTTATCCAGATATTGCCGGCCTCCAGGCGCCTGGCGATCGCCTCACCCTTTTTTGGATCGCAGGTCCAGACGGTGGCGCCAAGCCCGTAATCGCTCTCGTTCGCCAGCTTGATGGCCTCCTCCTCGTCCTTGACCACGCGGATGGGAAGAACCGGTCCGAAGGTCTCCTCCTTGATTATCTCCAAGTTATCGTCTTCGACCTTCAATATCGTCGGTTCGAAGTAATACCCCAGGCCGGGAATGTTCTCCCCGCCGGTGAGCAGTTCGCAACCGGCGTGTACGGCCCGGTGGACCTTTTCGTGCACCCTCGCTCTCGCTTCCTCGCGGATCAGCGGTCCTATCTGATGCTCCACGTCGATCCTGGCCACGACCTTGAGCAGCTCGGAGATGAAAGCGTCGGCCACGCTCTCCACCACGTACAATCGCTTTATGCGGATGCAGACCTGCCCTCCATGCGAGAACGCGCCACTGGCGACGCCCCTTGCCGCTTCCGGAACGTTCACGTCAGAGCATACGATGCCCGGATCGTTGCCGGACAGCTCCAGTATCATCGGCTTAATACCAGCGTTCTTGGTTATGTCCAGCCCGGTAGCCCTGCCTCCAGTGAAAACCAGGGCATCGAACGGCGCGGAGACCATGGCCTTTCCGATGTCCGCGCCTCCGATGAGAACCTGAAACAGATCGGTGGGCATGCTGGTCTGGTCGAACGCCTCCTTGATCTTAAGACCGGTCATGGTGGTGAGCTCGGATGGCTTGAATACCACGGCGTTGCCGGCCATGAGCGCCGGGATCAGAGTTATCATGGTCTGCCATAGCGGGTAGTTCCAGATGCCGATGTGCGCGATCACGCCATGAGGCACCAGGTTTATGGTTGCCCTGGTGTCAGGCCAACCCGCGGGGTCGAGAGGAAAATCGTAATCGCCGGTGGCTCTAGCTTCAGCCGCATAATGATCGAAGCCTTTTATGACCCCGTTGTAAGTGCCGATCACGTCCTTCTGAGGGAATCCCCCCTCCAGCATCTCGGTGGCGATGATATCGTCCTTCATCGCCTGCAGGGCGGTGCGAAGCTCCAACACCGCTTCGATCCGATCTTCCACATCCCATTGGCTGACCCACTTCCCCTGAGCCTCGCGGCCCTTGACCAATGCTGCCAGAACATCATCTGGAAGGTTGGAGGCGAACTCCTTTATGACCTGACCGTTGTGAGGGTTGATGGAGCGGACGACCATGGAACATCCATTCACGTACGGGGATTAATGGTTGTTGCAAAGACCGAACGTCATTTGCCGAGGACATCCGCAAGGCCTTTTGCCCAGTCCTCGGCCTTCTGAAGCTCCCCGTCCAGGAAATGATAGACCTTCTTCTCGCTCTTGACGTACGCTAGCAAATGCGGGCAGGCGATGGTCATTCCCAGCTTCTTGAGCTTGGACTCCATGGCCTTGTTGGCATTGCCACTGATGAAGGACCTCATCTGAGTGTCGAAGCTGGCAGCCTTCTTGCCCTTGACCTTGCTGGCATCAAGTCCGTCCAGGAACTCCCTTACCGGCTTGGTCGGCGCCCAGGCCATGGTCGGAGTGCCGACCACCAGTGCGTCGAATTCCTCGATTTTCAGATGCTTGGCGTCCTCTACCGGCACCGAGGTCACCTCCGCACCCTTCTCCTTCAAAGATTTGGCGATCACCTCAGCGACCTTGGCCGTGAGCTTTGCGGACGAAACGGAATCGTATACCAATGCTATCTTCATTCAATTTCCCCCAGGTATCCAGTGCAACCTAGAACCTGAAAGCGTAAATACATTGCTCAGAACAGAGGGGAAAAAAGGAATGGGAAGGGGTTTTTAAGTGGTTTTCAGGCTCACTTCTTCCTGATGAGGAATACCGCAGCGACGACCACGACGACGATCACCGCCACCAGGATGATGCCCAGGTAGGGCGCGTCGGTGAAGAAGCCGAGCATTCCGCCCTCCTCATCCACCTCGCCCTGGCGATCGGATATCTCCGCGATGTTGTCTTCGGCGACGTCCGGGTCTACCGCCTCTATCATTACATCCTCGTTCGGCATCCCTTCATCCAGATCGTTCATGTTCATCGAGAAGTGGGACATGAACCCGACATCAGGGGAGTAGTAGAAGTTCAGAGGAGTTCCCTCAACGTTGATCTCGTAGACCGTTATGTCGTTCCAGTATGGATCATCGACCATGAAAACGTCAGTGCACTGGAGGGCGATCGGACCGATGTGCTCGGTGGTCTCCTCCAGCTCGCCGTTCTCGAACGGGTTGTCCTCGAACTCCAGGTCCTCGAAGATTATCGGGAAGCTGTCAACGCCAATGTCGTCGGAGATCTCCTCGAACAGGGCGTCCTCGAGCTCACTGGGCAGGCCCGACGCATCTAGAGAGCCGGTCATGCTTCCGCTAAGGGTGGCATTGGAGCTGACGTTCCATTCATCCCCCTGGTCCAGCGGGAAGTCCCACATGTTCAAGGCCGGAACGAACTCCAGGTCCATGGCCAGGTTGAGCTCCAGATCGGCGCTGATGTCGTAATCCTCGTACTCCACCTTGATGTCCCCGGTCATGGATTCCAGGTCCGTGTCGTTCCCCATCATCTCGATCAACCATATGGGCAGGTTGTCGGCGGAAAGGTCCAGATTGCCGGTCAACTTGATGCTGATCTCCACGGACTGCAAGGCCATGGTGTCACTTTCGAAGGTGACGTCGACGCTTACGGTCAGGACCATCTCGAAGTCGAGCGCGGCGGACATGGTTATTTCCTCCCGCTCGGCGGTGATCAGGTCCTCAGGAGCGTAAGTTCCCTCCACGGGCAGCTCTGCGGTGATCGAGATGCCCGCATCAATGGTCATCATGGCGGCCATGTCCATGCTCAGGACATAGGTATCGTCGTTCGCCTCGGTGATCTCGAATAGAATCCATATCTCCGAGTTCCCGGCCATGTTCAGGTCGTTCAGGTCGGCCTCGATCCCGTCGAGGTCGTTCAAGGCATCATCGATCATGGCAGTGAGATTTTCAAGCTCCTGATCGAGATCTTCGCCAGCGTTCGCCTCCATACCATACGCCCACTTGTCCCCCTCGGCCCATTCCGGTGCCTCGGCAGGTGTTGCCAAAGCAGGTACGGCCAGAGAGACCAGTAGCGCCAGGAAGGTAAGCGTGCATAATATCGTTCCTATCAATTTTTTCATGTCACATCCCACCAGATTGGTTAGTGATTGAATTGATTGGTTCGCTATTAAAATTATTATGCCTCGGATCATCAAAATGAGAAAATGGAAAAGGATTTAGGAAATCGTTTGAGTGGTCAGGACGCTTACATCATCCCGGGCATTCCGCCCATGCCACCCATACCGCCCATTCCATCCATGCCGCCCGGGGGTGCCGGAGGGGCCTTCTTGGAGGCGATGACGTCGTCGATCCTCAGGATCAT
>DUJZ01000059.1 GCA_013329565.1 Methanomassiliicoccales archaeon | reverse complement strand
GGATATGCCGGAGGACAAGGGGTCGATAAGGGACTCGCTGGACCGCCTGGACCGCAACATGTACATCGTGCGTAGGTACGAGGACGGGGAGGACTGGTCCCGGGAGAACTTCTACCAGGCGATCGACGTTCCAGAGTTCGACGGGAACCCTGTGGACGAACTTGTGCGCCGTTTCGTCCGGGCCTACGGCCCGGTCCCGGCCATGGCGGTGAGGATGAGCACCGGTCTTTCGCCATACGAAGTGGACGATGCCCTGGACCGCTTGAACGTGGAGAGGATAACCGTCGGGGAGACCGCCGCCGAGATGGTGATCATGCCCGAGGAGCTCGAACCGCTCCGCTCGTTCCGTCCGGGGGACGAGCAGTGGAGCGTCGTGAGCCTATACGATCCGACGGCGCAGTCGCGCTGGGCGGACACCAACGCCCGCTTCGGCGATTCCTGGGTGTTCCCGGTGCTGCGGGACGGGATGGTCGTAGGCGGCGTGGAGAAGTGGGACGCCGGGGGATGCGTGGACGTGCGGGCGATCGACCTGGACGAACCGTCGTACCTCCCGCACGCCCTGAAGGCCCTGGAGCAGCTTCTCTCTTTCCAAGCATCCCAGGGCCTGGACATGGTGCGCATAAAGGAAGTGCTGGGAACACCGGCCGACGATGTTCAGGGCGAGGCGGCCAGGGCTTTGCAGGACGCCGGATACGTGCGCATGGAGGGCATGTGGACGCGCGGCGGCATCGACCGCCAGTTCAGCAAACAGGACCTGATGCGCTATGCCATGCGCCGTTCCGGGCTTCTGCCCAAGGAGGCCTACCCGAACGTAATGGAGGGCGTGAAGCGCACCGGCGGCTTCCGCGGCGACCCGGCGGCCTTCGCCCGCTGCCGCGTCAAGGTTCCGTTGAAACGCCTGGTGGAGCAAGGTCTGCTGTACTCCGTAACGGGGCTGCCGGAGCAGTTGATGTACACCACCATGCAGCACGCCTCGCTGTTCAGGGACGCCAAGGGACGGGAGCTGAGCGACGACGCCAAGGCGATGGTGCGTATGCTGGAACGCAACCTTCCAATGTCCAGGCGAGCCTTCTTCGAGCGCTCCGTCCTTGGGCCGTCAAGAACACAGGAGGTCCTGCGGGAGATGAACAAGGCGACCGTCGTAGCGTACGGGCGCAACAACCGCATAACGCTCGTCCCGTCATCGGGCCGCACGGTCAGGGAGGCCAGGCTGGAGCATCTGCGCCTGCTGTTCCGCAACTTCGGCGTGTTCACCGCCGAGAACCTGTCCCGCTTCCTGCGGATGGAGGTCCCCATGAAGGAGCTCCGTTCCCTGCTGACCGAGCTCACCGACGAAGGCTTCCTGGCCAAGGGATTCCTGGAGAAGGGCGGGGACGCCGTGCACTGGGTGCTGAAAGAGGACCTGGGCACCCTGGACAGGAAGGTGGGGGACCGCGAGCTCGTGCTGTACCAGTTCGACAACATGTCCCACTACCTTTACGACGAGGTGCGCGAGAAATGCGGGGGCATGGGCAGCCTGGTGATGCGCGGACCCGAAATAATCGGCTGCTTCCGCTCCAAGCACTCCGGGAAGGACCTGACCTTGATCGATCTCCAGGGGGGCAAGGAGGCCAAGGCGGTGGTCAAGGACTTCGTGTCCGATCTTGGCTGGACGGTTAGAGAAAAAACATCCAGGGAGATCCCGGACTGGGAGATCCAGGAGTTCCTCGGAAAGGTGATGGGCGAAGAGGACTGACCTACTTCCTTTTCTTCGCCTTCCTCTCCCTGGCTACGATCAGCTCGGCGACCTTCTTGCCCGAAAGGAGCATTCCGCCGAAGATGGGGCCCATGCGCGGCGCGCCCATGACCGCGTTGGAGGCCATGCCGCAGACGTACAGGTTGTTGTACACCTCGACCGTGTTCTCCACCGTCATTAGCTCCCCGACCTCGGCCCACATGGACTTCTCGCCCTCGATCTGGCCAGTGGGGGTCTTCAAACGACCGACCTTCCGCTGCACCACGTGCACGACCTCGGCCGGGTGCCCGGTGCCGTCAATGACGTACTTGGATCGAACGGTCAGGGGATCGACGTGCAATCCGGCCACCTCCACCGCCGACGAGTTGATCACGACGCCGCAGATGCTGTCCTGGCGGATCATGACGTCCTCCACGGATATGGTGTTGTAGAGCCTCGCTCCAGCGGAAACCGCCGAAGCGATGAGCTTGGCGGAGGCCTCCACGGAATCGGCGGTGTAATAGCCATCACCGGCGTCCCTGAGGAGGACGCCGATCTCCTCCAGCAGCGATTTGCTCGCTTCCTGCACGACTATGATCGGGAAGGTCATCCCGCCTCCCCACATGCCTCCGCCGGGGGTGAGCTTCCTTTCGAAGATCACCACGCGGAGGCCGGCCTTGGCCAGGTAGCGCGCGGCCGTGAGCGAGGACGGCCCCGCGCCGGCGATGACCACGTCGACGTCGATGTTCTCCAGGAACTCCTCGGTGTACCTCTCCACTATCTTTCGGGTGACCAGAACCTCATCTATCTCCATTATCAAACCTCTTGAACAACCACGGACTGTTCACGGTAAGGAGCATTTTTTTATTTATACAATGGCCGAAGGGGCGCCCGGAAAAAGGTGGATCCTTTCGCGCTCGTCCGTGGTTCAAAACGCATGTTCCAGCAAACCAGCTTATAGCAACCTTTAAGAATTGTTAAGATGTTGATTGGAATGATGAAAATACCGTGCGAGCTGATCGTCTGGTACGTGCTGCCCTCCATAAGGCGCGAGTTGGCCAGGGAGCTAGTTCAGAAGCACCATCTGAGCCAGGCGGAAGTGGCTCGCAAGTTCGGCGTGACCGACGCCGCCATCTCCCAGTATCTGAAGGCGAAACGGGGAACCAACAAGGAACTGGAGAACAGCGGCAGGTATGAGGATTTCAAGCACGAGGTGGAGATATCCGCCGTGCGCATAATCAACGGTTCTGACATAGTCGTCGAAACCTGCCGCATCTGCGAGATGGTCAAGAAGAGCGGCATGCTGGTCGGCATCTACGAGGCGCAGACCGGCCTGAAGGCACCGGCCTGCGTCTGCCCGCAGTGCGAGTGATCATCGTCCGTAGGCGTAGTATATGTACTCCTGGGCGTAGCCCGCCCAGCGTCCGAACCTTTCCCTGGACAGCCTGTTGACAGTTCTGTAGCTGCCCTCCATCCCGTACAGATCGGCCATCGCTTTCCCTATGCGCACGTCGACCGGGAACGCCTCCAGGTGCTCCAATGAGAAAACGCTCACGCAGTCGGCGACCTTCGGGCCTATCCCAGGCAATTTGACCAGTTCCCTGACGCAATCATCGTACGGCATCGACATCAGGCCGGAAAAATCGATCTCCTCACGATAGGCCAGGCGGGCCAGCTCTATGAAGCGCCTGCTCCGGTAACCTAGGCCGCAGCCCTCGGCCCGCTCGCAGCGGTCCAGCAGTTGGCTTGGGGTTGGGAACGTGTAATACCCGTCCATCTCCGTTCCGAACGCCCGGCACACCCTCTCGATCATCCCCTGGATGCGCGGGATGTTGGCGTTGGTCGCCAGAACGTAGGAGGCCATGCACTCCCAGGGGTCCTGCCGTATCAGGCGCAGACCCCGAAATCTTCGGAAGTACGAGGAGAGGTGCTCGTCCCAGTCCAGGTCCCGGTATATCGATTCCAGGTCGTCGTCCTGGCGAAAGTATCGGGCGCACCGCTCGCCGCTCATCCCCGACGCGCTCACCCCGCCTCCGTCCTGGCGAAGGGCGACCAGCCTTCCGTCGACCACGCCCTTCCATAGGTCGCCGTCCTTGCGCCAGCGGAACACCTGCCCGCAGCCCAGGGTGTGGTCCAGGTCCAGGATCATGGAGACCGTTTGGCGACGAACACCATCATCTCGCTGTTCTTGGTGAAGGGGCTGAAGTTCCAATCTCCGTAGGTCTCCAGAACTTCCAGGCCGCAGGACCCCATCAGCTCCACCACCTCCTGGTATGCCATGTAGCGTATGGTGAAGCAGGCGGTGACCCGGCGCAGTTCCCGGTCCTGGCGGGAGATGTCGATGAAGTAGTGGACGGTCGTCCGCTGCCGCGGCTGGTCGAACGTCTGGGCCTCGAACTTGGAGACGATCTCCCCGTTCAGCATGGTCTTCGTTCCGCGATGACGGACCAGCTCCTCCGGCCGGTCCAGGCGCGGATTGAAAACGCCCATCACGAAGCGCCCGCCATCCTCCAGGTGCGCGGCGACGTTGCACAGCGCGGCCTCCTGGCCCTCCCTCTCCAGCAGATGCAGGAAGGCGTTGAACGGCACCACGATAAGGCGATATCTGCGCGGGCATTGGAACGTCCTCATGTCGGCGTGGTGCACGCTAGCTCTCGATTGGACGTCATCGTCCATATGCTCCATCTTGGCAGTGAGACGATCGAGCATGGAATGGCTGCGGTCGAAGCCCCAGACCTCGTACCCCTCCTCCACCAGCGGGAT
>DUJZ01000056.1 GCA_013329565.1 Methanomassiliicoccales archaeon | reverse complement strand
GTTCAGGTTAAAGCGGGGCGCAATATAAAATTGTTGTTTCCCGCCTTACCAGCCCCTTCCGGCCGTTCCGCGGAACAGGCCAATCCTTTATTAGAGTCCAGTCAGTTATCGGAACAGGCTGGGAAATGGCGGTAGGCAGCAGAAGACGGAACACGATACTTGCTGGCATCTCCACGAACGTGCTGGTGCTCGGCCTGGTCTCGTTGCTCACCGACGTCAGCAGCGAGATGATCTATCCGATACTGCCGCTCTTTCTGATGGGGATTGGCGCCACCGGCGCGGTCATCGGGCTCATCGAGGGGGCGGCGGAGACCACGGCGTCCCTTCTCAAGGTCGTCTCCGGCCGTTTGTCCGACAAGGTGGGAAAAAGAAAGCCCTTTCTTGTTTCGGGTTACGGACTGAGCACCTTGGCGAAGCCTTTGCTCTTCTTCGCTACGTCTTACTGGCACGTGTTCGCCGTCCGAGTGACGGAGCGCACCGGGAAAGGATTGCGGAGCGCCCCGCGAGACGCGCTGATCGCGGATTCCACGGCGAAGGAGCATATCGGCAAGGCGTACGGCCTGCACAAGGCCATGGATTCCACCGGGGCGGTCATCGGACCATTGCTGGTCCTGCCCGTGCTCCTGGCGGCTGCGACGGTCACCACCGATACCTATCGCCTGATATTCCTCATCGCCACCATCCCCGCCGCTCTGGCCGTCGTGGTCCTGATCCTTTTCGTCAGGGAGCCGCCGATGCGCGCTCCCCGTGCTACAGGCCGCATGCTGAAGGACGCCCATCGCCTCGGCCGGAGGTTCTGGGCCTTGACCCTGGTGGTCCTGATATTCTTCGCCGGGGAGATCAGCTACTCCTTCTTCGTCCTGCAGTCGCAGGCGCAGGGGATGAGCACCATCACCACCATCCTGCTGTACGCCCTTTTCAACGTGGTATTCGTCATCGTATCGCTGCCCTCGGGGATGCTATCCGACCGCATCGGGCGCAGGCCGGTGCTCATCCTATCGTTCGCGCTGTTCGCGTTGACGTCTTTGGTCATGGCCTCGGCAACTGGCCTTCTGCTGCTGGCGTTGGGCTTCGTTCTTTACGGGGTGTACAAAGGCACCAGCGAGGGGGCGTTCAAATCGTTCGTCATCGACCTGGTGCCGAAGGACCTGCGCGGCACCGCGCTAGGCGTCTATCACACCGCGGTCGGCCTGGTGATGCTTCCCGGTGGTTTGGTCGCCGGCCTGCTTTGGGATGCCGCAGGAGCATGGGGCACGTTCGGCTACGGTATCACCATGAGCCTGATCGCCCTGGTCCTGATGCTGTATCTCACCAGGCGTGCGGAGTAAGCCGTCAAGCGTGCCCCAGGGTCGCCTTGACCTTGAAGTAGGTAAATGTCGTCCATCCTATGACGATGATGCCGCCGAAGATGCCGATGATCAGCGCCCATTTCGCAATGTCCTCGCTCACCCAGTCGATCAGGAACCGTAGGGATTCGGGGAGTGGCACGGCGAAGAAGGCCATGTCGAACGGGAATGCACAAAGGAAGTAGGCGAAGGACAGAACGAACAGCATAGAGCTGACGATGTCCCAGGGCCTGGCGATGTTCTTACGGCCGCGCAGCGTCCTTACGAGGGGAGGCAATACGCCGAAGAAAAGCGGACCGAAGAGCAGCACCGCATCCAGCTGGCCGAAGTCGGCCGTGTAGAAGCCCGTGTCGTCCGTCCAATGTGTCAGCAGGAACCAGGCGGCCAGGCCGATGATGAAGAAGCTGCCCAGCTGCCCAGCCCTCTCTGCATCTTTCAATCCGTCCTTCTCCGCCTCCTTTCTCCAGCTCGAATCGAGCATTTCTTTCCCAATGATCACTACAGAATCTGAATATTAAACCCTGAGCATGAGCAACCGTTTTAGGTTGCCTTGGCGTTATGGAAACAAGGGAGATCATGGAGATAGGCGAGCATCTTCAGGCGCTCTGCGCCAACGCGACCGTGTACGGGGCGAGCAAGGTGGCACCGGTGCCAGTGCATGATATCGTGGTCGATCCAAGGGTCAACTTCAAGTGCCAGGTGCCGCTGTGCAAGCACTACGGCCGCAGTCACATCTGTCCGCCCATGGTGATGAGCGCCGAGGAGTTCTCCAAGGTGCTGGCCAGGTATAGTTTTGGCGTTCTGGTGCAGATCTCGCTGCCGGCGCAGGAGATGGGAGCGGACAGGGACAAGGTAGTTCACGATCAGGTGAAAAAGCTCAACGAGATCGTGGCCAAGCTGGAGAGGGACGCCTTCCTGTTCGGCTACCGCTTCGCCGCCGGTCTGGGCGGCGGACCATGTCCTCTTTGCGAGGAGTGCAGCGCCGTCGAGGGTGAGGACTGCCGTTTCCCGTTCCAGGCCCGGCCGTCCATGGAAGCGCTCGGCATCGACGTCATCAAGACCGCCGGGAACGCCGGCATGCCCATCGACCTGCCGCCCAAGGACACCTACCTGTGGACCGGGCTGGTGCTGCTGGATTGATCCTTTTACCTTTCTTTTCAAAAGTGATTTATACCTTGAACATTCATGTTAGTTAGTGATAACTAATAAGGTGTTCACATGGCCGCTCGAATGAAAGGGGGTGCCCGCAGATCGCAGATACTGGAGGCAGCTCTGGGCATCGTCCACACCAAGGGCATTCATTCTCTCACGTTACGGGAGATCGCCGACCGGGTGGGGGTGAGCGAGGCCGCGTTGTTCCGTCACTTCAAGGGAAAGGAGGACATCGTTGATTCGCTAGCGAGCATGGTGTTCGAGGAGAACCAGTTCTTTCCGCGCGGCGAAGGCCCGTGGGAGGCCATGGAGAACATGCTGACCTGGCAGCTGGATAACTTCCAGAAGAATCCGTTGCATACCTCCATACTCTTCCAGGAGGACATCTTCAGGGAGTTCCCGTCGGTCAAGGAGCGCTTCGATCTCCGGCGCTCCTCGCGTTCCTCGCTGATCTCCCAGCTCGTCCGGGAGGGGAAGGCGTCCGGCGTTTTCTCNNGCGGTCCTGGAGTGGCGCCACGCCAACTTCTCGTACGACCTCAGGGAGCAGGCCCCGCCCCTGCTCAGGATGCTCAAGAGATGTTTGGAGGCCGAAGGATGATATTGGAGTTCGCGATGGTCCTGGGGATCGTCTACACCGCGACAATGGTCCCGGCGATAAGCTATCTGCTGTACAAGGGCAGGCTGAGCAGGGAACTGGGTTGGGTGGTCCTGCTGCTGTCGACGCTGCTGGGTTTCGCCTACTTCGCGCCGATGTTCCCCTGGCAGCTGCAGCTGCTCATGCTCGGCAAGCTTCCGCAGGCGAATCTCCCAATGGTGGTCCTGGTGATCTCCATCGTGATCCTGTCGTCCCTGGTCGTCGGCCGGGTGTTCTGCGGTTACGTATGTCC
>DUJZ01000042.1:1843-15066 GCA_013329565.1 Methanomassiliicoccales archaeon | reverse complement strand
AGCTCCCGACCTTTGGTGTTCAGTTCGGCCACGGCGCGCGCGGTCAGCGATGCAGAATTGGAAGTGAAATGGGTTTTCATCCGGCGGGTCTGCACCAGGCGGCCGCAGTGCGGGCAGGTGGAGGAGCGATGCTCCAGGTCCACCGCGAAGCCCTTTCGACAGCGGGGGCAGACCACGGCTCCGAACATCAATATTCGACGAAGACCAGGGCGCCCAGGCAGGTGCCGTAGTGGTCCATGGGTATAGACAGCTCCTCGATGGCGTAGTTGATGCGGCAGAGCTTGATGCCGCGCAATGCGGACATCTCGGTCATCTTCCACTCCAGTACTTCCTTCAGAGCCTTCTTGGTCCCGTGCATGTGGCCCTCGGCGACGTAGCCGCCCTTGCCATCCTTGCGCTGGGCGTAAGCTATCCCGGCAGAGATCATCTCGCCCTCGCCGCCCCTCATCTGGGCCAGGACGCAGTGGGTGATGGCGCCCATGGGAAGCTCCCTCACGGCGACCTTCTTGGCGCCGATCGGGAGGACAGAGGATACGGACACCAGGTTCTGCTCGCCGATCTGCGCCTTCATCAGCGCCTCATCGAAGGCATTGAGGTCGGAGACCTTGCTCACGGCCGATCCCTGGGTGACGAAGAACTTCTTCGGGACTAGATTCATAATTCCGAAGTAAAAGGGAATGTTGATATAAGGTTTGCCTTCAATCGATTTCCAAGACGCGCAGCTCGCGTTCCAGCATCTTCACGTCCTGGGGGTTCAACGCTTCCGGCACCACCGGGATGATGAGCATGGAACCGGTCATGGACACGTTGTCATTGAGCAGCTGGAGCAGCTTTAACACCTTGAGGAAGTTGTTCTGGCTGATCAGGTACTCCAATCCGGACAGGAGCACCACCGCCCTACTGTTCGCTTCGAAGAAGTTCTTGATCTCGCTGTAGATCATGGGGATGTCGGTCGGCTCCCGGGCGTAGCGCTTCCCCCGTTCATACGAAAGCCAGAGCAAGGCCCCCTCCCCGATGCCGTACATCTTCTGGACCTTCTCCGGATATTCGCGGGCAAGCACCATTCCGATGCAGCCCTCCGCCACCTGGTCCCGGTACATCTGATATGCCGTATCCAGGGACGACGATTCCACCAGATAGGACGTTCCCGGCTCCAGCAGGTACCTCCGTCCGGTCTCATCCTTCTTTGGAAGGTCACCTTTCTCGGTCGGAAAGGTGGTGGACGGCGTAAGAACGTGAACGCACTTCCCAGCCCCGTCTGAGATGCACGACGCCTCGTACGCATCGTAACGGCGGCGCATTAGCGAAGAGATTATTCCGGAGATGTAACCGCGGGTGAAGTCGCAATGATCTCCGTTATCCGCTTCCACCGACTCCTTGAAGGTGATGACTATCTCCGTCTCATTGATCATCTCGATGTTCATCCGGGAAAGGCCGGTCTCCGTCCACACCTGCTCGATGATGGCCTTGGCCTCCTGGATGTCGGCGCATTCCAGTCCCAACGTGCGAACCAGTCCCACCCCGGCCCGGAAGCCGTAGCGCTCCATCGTCCGCCCAGCATCGTTCCCGTTCAGAAGCTGCAGCTCCTCGCGCAGGTCCTTCAGGGCCGAGCCGGGCATGACGAAGAAGGGCCGCATGTCCTTGCCCATGTCATCCCTCCATCATGAGCTCGCCAAGGGCCTGGAAGGCTTCCTGGACGTTCTCTCCGGTCTTAGCACTGGTCAGCATCGCTGGACAGCCAAGATTGGCCGCGAAGGCCTTCAATTCCAGGGGGTCGATCTTCATCTCCAGGTCGCACTTGTTGCCCAGGATGATGACAGGTATCTCCCCGGACACCCCCAGCAGGTCGGCCGCCCAATGCTTCAGATGCTCGAACGTCTCCGGCCGGGTCATGTCGCAGACCAGCAACGCCCCGTTAGCTCCCGCGTAATAAGTGGAATGAAGCGCCTTCTGGGTCTTCTGGCCCAGCACGTCCCATATCATGAGGGTGAGGTTAACGTCCTCCAGGTCCAGGACCTTCTTGCTCACCTTGGCCCCGAAGGTCTGGATGTACTGGTCGTCGAAAAGGTCCAGCACATAGCGTCGGATGAGACTGGTCTTCCCCACCTCCCCGTCCCCAAGAAGGCAGATCTTCTTCACGAACTGGCGCTTAGCCATCCCATCCACAGTATGCGGCCAGCGTCTATATATTCATTTCACTACGAGGTCTGAATGGCCTAGCCAGCAACAAGGATCAAGGCATCATCGGCCGCAATCGTAATGTATCCCGACTCAGAATATCCTGTCATGCCTAAGACCGAGAAGAGGTTCGAGGACGTGCTGGTTGACGACGTCTTCGACAAGTTCGTGCTCAAGCCCTCCCAGGTGGGCGAGGGCGCCACCATCGCCATGATCGTCGACCAGATGATGGCCAATCCGCTTTCCCGCAAGGTATACGTCACCGACGCCGAAGGCAAGTACACAGGAACGGTGAGCACGGAGACCGTCCTCAGGCTGATGGGCTACCGTCTCGGGATACGCGAGTATGGAGGGGCGTCCTTCATCCGCTTCTTGAAGGACACTCTCAAGGAGAGGGCTGACGACATCATGGTGAAAGGGCGGACCGTCACCAGGGAGACGAAGCTTTCTGCGGCCATGAAGATAATGATCGACGAGCATCTCAACGACCTGCCGGTAGTGGATGAGGACGGGCGTTTGGTTGGTGAACTGGCCAGCCTGGAACTGTTCGTTGCCGGGAAGAAGGTCTTCGAGGCCAAGGGCCCCTCCCCGCCGCCCAACGAGCACTAGCTCAGCCGTAAAGCTGGGAGTACTCCACCTGCTTCTTCGGCTGCTGCACGGACTCCATGGCCTTCTGCATCTCGGTCTCGATCTGCTCGGCCTCCTTGATCAGCGGCTCCGGGTCCAACTTTATCTCGGGCAGCATGTCGCCGACCACCTCCAAGAGGTTCGCCGCTCCCCGGGCGTCCGGAACGTCGGTCCGGGCGGAGCCCAGCAGGCAGATGACGTCCATCTGGTAGCGCTCGCCTTCGGATAACAACAGTCCGGATATTCCGGTGACCATCCCCTCCTTCAACTCCTTGATCCCGTAGGTCTTGAGCATCTCTCGCGTGCGTTCCGTGGTCCCCACGCCGAACACCTTGGTATCGCTCTCGCCGCCCATGTTTATCCCTTCCAGGGTGAGGATGGTGGATATCCCCTTCTTCTTGCACCAGCTCAGGATGTCGTCCGACAGCTCCTTTATGAGTTCGGGACGGGGCATGAACTCGCATGTGATGACGGCAAGCTTCTCGCACTTCTCCCCCTTCTCGCAATCCCTTTGGCCGGCGTAGATGCGGACCGGGGGCGAGGGAATTCCATCGTGTATTATGGTGAAAGGAGGGAAATGCTCGGAGATTATGGCCGCCCGCCGCGCCAGCTTCATGGTGCGGACGATGTAGTTGGAAGCTATGGAGCTCACCAGCCCTACGCTGGGGAACCCGACCACGACCATTCCGTCCTTCAGGTCCACATCATCGTACTCATGGATGAATATCTCACCTTCGCTCATAGGGTTCACCGGCGTTGAAAGGTAGCTGAGGGGCTTAATACTTGACGGTCCCCCAATCGAAAGGCCATTATCCAGGGAGAGCGTTCCAGGGGCGTGATTGGTTCGAGGTTGGGCTTGCACAGGACCACCGCGGGGATCCCGGTGATAGTGGAGGAGGTCCCTCGCTCCCGAACGGCCGCGCTTTCCGTCAACTTCAGCGTAGGCTGCCGCGACGAGGACAAGGATAACTGCGGCACTGCCCACTTCCTGGAGCACATAATGTTCAAGGGAACGCAGAAGCGCAATGCCAGGCAGTTCTCGGAGCTGGTGGAAGGGGCGGGCGGAGAAATGAACGCCTACACCACCAAGGAGTCCACCTCCTTCCATGTGTTCTCCTTGGACGAGACGTTCGACGTCATGAAGGGGCTGATGGCGGATATGATGACCGTCCCCCTCATCGACAAGGAGCATGTGGAGTTGGAACGGGGCGTGGTGCTCCAGGAGATCAGCATGCTGGAGGACGATCCGGAGGATTATTGCCGGGTGCTCCTGGACCGCTCGATATGGGAAGATCATCCCATGGCCAACACCGAGACCGGCGGGCCGGAATGCGTGAAGAACCTCAAGGCCGCCGACCTTCGCAGGTTCTTCGAAGAACATTACCGGCCGCCGAACATGTGCGTGGTGGCCTGCGGTCACGTGTCCGCGGAGGACGTGGTGTCCTGGACCGAAAGGACGTTCGACGATCTGACCCGGGCCAAGAAGCAGAACGGGCGGACGCCGCCATTGCCGAGGGCGTGCACCAAGGTGTTCCCGAAGGAAGGGGACCAGGCCTACGTGGAGCTCGGTTTCCCAGGATTCCCAGGCAAGCACCCGGACCGCAAGGCGTTGACGGTGGCCTGCATAATACTCGGCGGCGGAACGTCGTCCCGGCTATACCAGACGGTACGGGAGGACCAGGGGCTGGTGTATCACATCAGCACCTTCCCTCAATCTTACACCGACTGCGGTATAGTGGACACCTTCTTCTCCGCGTCGATTGGGAAGCTGGACCAGGTCATGAAGACCCTGGCCAAGGAGATGTCCTCGTTCAAGGACCAGGGGCCGACGGAGGACGAGATGAAAAGGGCAAAGCGCTGGATCAAGGGCATGCTCGTACGGAAATTGGAAGGCACCGACAGCCGACTATACTGGCAAGGCGAACATTTCATGATGAACGGCGAGCTGGCCGACGCCGAACGTTCCATCGCCGAGTTCGAGAAGGTCGACCGCGAGGACGTGATGCGCGTCATCAACGAAATATTCCAGAGAAAAAGGATGTGCGCGGCGATGCTCGCCCCCCAGAAGGAGGGGGAGGCGGCAGCCAGGCGCATGCAGTCCCTCGACTTTTAATCGTTCAGGACCTTCAGGACCGCTTGGACGGCAGCCGGAACGGCCTTCTCCACGTCCTCGGTCATCACGTCGGTGACGGTGTAAACGTCGCTGACCTCCACCGCGATGAACTGGATGTCCTTGGGCATGCGCCCCGGGAAAAGCCTCTGGCCGAGCTCGATGGCCATGTGGATGTTCGTTTCATGTGGGTTCGTCCCGTGCAGGGCGTTCTTGAAGTCCTCGGGTTGCAGCAACATGACCGTACCGGCCGGGTACTTCTCAGTGACGATGGCATCGACCACGACCACCTTCTTGTAGTCCATCATGATCTCTATGAGGTCAAGACCGCTCACCGACTGCTGGTCCGTATCCAGGTCCGGCAGGTTCAGGTTCTTGATCTCTTCCACGACCCGGAAGCCAAGTCCATCATCACAGACGATGGGGCTGCCGATGCCCAGCAACAAACGGGACGCTTTCATCGTGCCGCCGAAGAAGGGAGGCGGTTATTAACTTTGCCTTTTCCGGCCCGGGACGGCGGATTAATCTAATCCCTCGGTCATCGGAGGTACATGGCCCGGGTGCAGGCATCGCTCACCGTGCAGGTCAACGGTCGCACACTGACGGACAAGCAGTCCAAGGCCGTTCTGGCTCTGTACTTGAACGGGACCCAGAGGGCCGCCGCCCGGGCTTTGGGCATATCCGCCCCGGTCCTTTGCCGTCATCTCCGCCAGGTGGAGGTGAAGGCCGGCGCTCCGATAATGGAGTGCGGCGCCCGGGGGACGGTGCTCAACGAGCTCGGGGAGAGCATCGCCAAAGAACAGCTCGCTTTGCAGGGCAAGCTCAGGGAGCGGCAGCAGCTGGCGGTGGCCTGTACGCCTCTAACGGAGGAATTGCTGATGCAGGCGCTGAACGCAGCGGACCCGAAGGGGGAGATCGACGTGGTGATATCGGACGATCGACATAACATCACGGACTTCCAGGCCGGACTGCTGGACCTGGTGCTCCTGGACGATCCGTTGTTCGCCTATGAGTCGGAGGGGTACAGCTGGGAAGAGGTGGGGAACGACCGGCTCCTGCACATGCGCAAGGGTGACGATTACGCCGTGTACCGTTTCGGACCGCAGAGGCTGGGGTTCCTGTCATTGGACGCCGAGAAGACTCCTTACCGGGTGGTCAGGACCTACTCCTCGCTTGGAGCGCTCATCCGCAGCGGGCACAGCCATTTCGTCAGCGAGGGGCTGCTGGTCCGCAAAGGTTACCGTCCCCGTGGCGACGAGCCGGCGATCCCCTACGCCATTCTATGTCTGTATCGGCAGGCGCCGGGGGTGGAGGAAGTGCTCAGGGCACTGCGTCCCAACGCCGTCCACTAGTGTAACCTATTTAGGCAACACTCGTACGTTTTTTCGTTCACTTTTATATAGGATATCTCCGCTCCCCGAGACAAGAGGAAGACATTCATGTCTAACGTCAAAATACCAGACCCGGACTTCGCCCAGAGCGTGATCGACGCCGGCGGCAAGACCTTGGACCTGTGCTACCAGTGCGGAACCTGCACTGGTAGCTGCCCCTCCGGCCGCACCACCGCGTTCCGCACCAGGCAGCTGATCAGGAAGGCCCAGCTCGGATTGAAGGACGACATACTCCCCTCGGAGGAGCTGTGGATGTGCACCACCTGCTACTCCTGCGTGGAGAGGTGCCCCAGGGACGTCGATATCGTCGATATCATCATCCTGATGAGGAACATGGCCGTCCAGAAGGGCTACATGTCCGAAGACCACAAGAAGGTGGGACGCTCCCTGATAAAAATCGGGCACACCGTCCCCGCCTCCGACAAGCTGAAGCAGCTGCGCGTCAGCATGGGCCTCTCCGAGAACCCGCCGACCACCATAGCCGACCCGAAGGCCCTGGCCGACTTCCAGAAGATCATGGCAAAGACCGGCTTCGACAAGCTGATCGGAGGTGCCTGAAATGGCAGCTGACAAGTTCGCACTGTTCCTGGGCTGCGTCGCGCCCCTGAGATACCCCGGCATCGAGAAGGCCACCAGGGAGCTGTTCAAGGCCCTGGGATACGACCTGAGGGAGATGACCGGAGCCGGCTGCTGCCCTGCCCCGGGAGTTATCCGCTCCTTCGACCAGGCCACCTGGCTGGCTCTCGCCGCCCGCAACCTGGCCATCGCCGAGAAGCAGGACTGCGATATCCTGACCATCTGCAACGGCTGCTACGGCTCTCTTTACGAAGCGAACCACATGCTGCAGGAGGACCCCGAGCTGCTGAGAAAGGTCAACGTCATCCTGTCCGAGGTCGGCATGAAGTACGAGGGCAAGGTCCGCGTGCGCCACTTCGCTGACGTCCTGTTCACGGACATCGGCATCGAGAGGATGAAGCAGAAGTTCACCAACCCGCTCTCCTACAACGTGGCCGTGCACTACGGTTGCCACTTCTCCAGGCCCACCAAGATAAAGCACATCGACGACCCCGAGAGGCCGCACGTGCTGGACGAGCTGGTCGAGTGGACCGGTGCTAAGAGCATCCCCTACGTCGACAAGAACATGTGCTGCGGCGCCGGCGGCGGTGTAAGGAGCAGGGACGCCAAGTTCGCCCTGAGCTTCACCGAGGCCAAGCTGAAGAACATGAAGGCGGTCAACGCCCAGTTCATCATCGACGTCTGCCCGTTCTGCCACCTGCAGTTCGACCGCGGCCAGAAGGACCTGCCCGGATACGACATACCGGTCATCCACCTGTCGCAGCTCTACGGCCTCGCTCTGGGCCTGCCCGTGTCCTCCCTGGGACTCGAGGCCCACGAGATCAAGGTCACCCTGTGAGGCGTCGAATTGGACCAAGCGCACCTGGTGGGTGTTTACACCCAAGAGGAGATGCCTGAGGAGCTGGAAGGCTTCGTCAGGTATCAGGCCGCCCGCGACGGCCGCCAGATGAAGGCCGGGGAGAGGATAGCCGTGCTGAACGTCACCGGCACCTCCTCATACGTCCCGGTCTTCCTGGCCGACATCAACGGTTTCGCCGATCTGGAATCCCGTCTCTCGCAGCACGGGGTCCAGGCGGACCGGGTGAGCATGGTGTCCCTGCGGCGGGTGCTGCAGGAGATGGGGCACAGCTAAACCTCTTCCTTTCGTTTTTTATCGTCCAGCAAAAAGATGGTGATTGTTTTTGGCAAGGAGAAAACTTATTAATAGGGTTACTTGTTTCCGAGTTCATCTCGCGATTGGAGGCTATTAATTGGCTGCTACTAAAAAAGCGTCTACGAAGGCCGCCTCAAGGAAGGTCAAGGACCGGTGGAAGGCCAAGGAGTGGTATAAGATATACGCTCCGCTCATGTTCAACCAGGCCCAGCTGGGCGAAACCCCCAGCGCCGATGCTACCAACCTGATCGGCAGGACCACCGAGGCAACCGTCCACGATATAAACGGCGACTTCTCGAAGATGCACGTTAAGCTGAAGTTCAAAGTTCAGGACGTCAACGGGTTCGATGCGCACACCGTGTTCATCGGCCAGGACCTGACCAGCGATTACATTCGGCGTCTAACTCGCCGCAAGCGGACCAAGACCGACCACGTCGTCGACGTCCGCACCAAGGACGGATATCTCATCCGCGTGAAGCCCATGAGCATCACCGAGAAGCGGATCCAGTCCTCCCAGGAGACCGCTCTGCGCACCATGATGGATGCCGAGATGGCGAAGATGGGCGAGGAAAAGACCATCTCCGAGATCATCAAGGCCATCATCGACGGCGAGATGGCGCACAGGCTGGGCAGCGTTTGCAAGGTCATCGTCCCCATCAAGAGGGTCGAGATCCGCAAGACCGAGGTCCTGGAGATGGGCGCAGGCCCCCAGGACCAGCCGGTGTTCGCTGTTGAGGTCCCCGCTGAGCCCGAAGCGGTCGTGGAAGCTCCGGCCGAGGAAGCCCCCGAGGCTCCGGCCGAGGCCGAACAGTAAACCCTTTCCCCGAATGCCGGGGTGGCTCAGCCTGGTGGAGCGTCGGACTCATAGGGATTAGGAACAAGACCCTCTCCAGGGAAATCCGAAGGTCAGGGGTTCGAACCCCCTCCCCGGCACTCCCCTGCCACTCTCTTATTCTCCTTGTCATCGTCCATTGCAAAGGCAATCCTTAATGTAGGTCCGTTTATCTTGCTTCCTTCCGGTGAGAGAACGAGGGTACTAATCTATACTGGTAAGGGCGGCGTTGGTAAGACATCCGTTTCTGCGGCGACCGCCCTGCGCTGCGCCAGGATGGGCCACCGGACCATCGCCATAAGTACCGATTCCGCTCATTCGCTGGCCGATTCGCTCGACGTGCCTCTGACCGGCGAGATCAAGAAGGTCAGCGAGAACCTGGACGCTATCGAGGTGGACGTCATCCATGAGATGGAAAATCGCTGGCAGGAGATAGGGCAGTACCTCAGCGACTTCATGGTCTCGCAGGGCCTCGATCCCATATCCTCCAAGGAGATGACGGTCTGGCCCGGCATGGAGCTGATGTCCGCTCTTTTCTACATCGAGGAGTTCCAGAAGGCCGGGGTGTACGACGTGGTGGTCATGGACACCGCCCCGACGGCTGAAACGCTCAGATTGCTGAGCTTCCCGGACACCGCCGACTGGTACTTCGACAAGATGTACAAGATATTCAGGAACACCGTGCGTCTGGCCAGGGCCACCGTCGGCAGGGTCATGAGCATGCCCATGCCCAGCGACGCCTTCCTGAACGATCTCGATCACCTGAAGGACCGCATGAAGACCGTCCGCCGGATACTGCTCGATTCGGA
Source organism: Methanomassiliicoccales archaeon (assembly GCA_013329565.1). GTDB lineage: Archaea > Thermoplasmatota > Thermoplasmata > Methanomassiliicoccales > UBA472 > UBA472 > UBA472 sp8940u. The sequence continues at coordinate 5,390 of DUJZ01000042.1, read as the reverse complement.
GACGACCTCCGTGCGCCTGGTCCTCAATCCGGAAAAGATGGTGATCAACGAGACCAAGCGCGCCTACACCTATCTCTCCTTGTACAACCTGACCGTGGAATGCATCGTGGTGAACCGGCTTCTGCCCGAGGACGCCCGCGGTCACTATCCAGAGGCCAAGTACGAGGAGCAATCCCGCTACATGCAGATGATCGAGGAGTCCTTCTCCCCGCTGAAGATGCTCAAGGCCTACCAGTCCCCGACCGAGGTGGTGGGGAAGAGGTCATTGGAGGTGCTCGCCGATCAGCTTTTCGGAGACACGGACCCCTCGCAGGTGTACACCACCGAGAAGAGCATGGAGATATACAGCCGGGACGGGCTGGACCAGCTGTCCTTGAAACTCCCGTTCTCCAGCAAGGACCAGGTAGAGTTATATAAATCGAACGATGTTTTAATAGTGACCGTCGGCTGGTACAAGCGCTCGGTGGCCCTCCCGTATTCGCTGGTGAGGAAGGAGGTCCATAAGGCGGAGTTCAAGGACGGCCGTTTGGTCATCAGTTTCAAGTGAGGTATGTAAATGGCAAGCAAGAAGGACAGTGCCGAGGAGAGGCAGGAAAGACCATCCCAATCCTTTAAGGACGGGCCGCTGCCCCAGGACACCGTGGTCCACCTCATGAGGTCGGGAACCGAGTTCCTGGCCGCCATGGATACCCTGATGCCCCGCAATGTCATGCCCCCGGAGGTCAAGGAGCACTACAACAACATCCGCAAGGAATCGCTGCTGCTGTTCCGCTCCTTCATCGACTCCCAGTTGAAGGAGATCGACAAGAAGAAGGAGGCCCCCGCCCCCCGGCTGCGCAAGATCGACCTCGATTGATCTATTCCTCGCGGCAGTCCGGACAGAGCAGGGAACCGTTCTCCAGCCCCAGGTCTATGGAATAGGAGTCGCAGCCCTCGCAGTACCCGGCCAGGTTCCCGAAGCCGTTGGCCCGGACGCCTGGTATCGCGCCGATGTTCGCCCATTCCCTGGTCAGCTCTATCAGCGACGGGGACAGCTTCAGGATGTCCTTCTCGGTGAGCATTCCGATCAGCTTGCCGTTCTCCACGACCGGCAGCCGCCTCATGTGCAGGTCGGACATGCGCTTGGCGGCTATGGACACGTTCGATCCCGGAGCGATGGTTATCACCGGCGAGGACATCACCCTCTCCACCTTGGTCCTCGATGGGACCTTGCCTACGGCCACCACCTTGTAGAGGATGTCCCTTTCGGTCAAGATCCCGACCGGCTCTCCACCCTCCAGAACGATCAGGCTGCCCACGCCCTCCCGGAGCATCAGGGCCGCTGCTTCCTTCACGGTCATGTCCGGCCTTCCCGTGCGGGGGCGGCTGGACATCACCTCCCGGACCAGTATCTCCCTTACCTCCTTGGCCTGCATGCATATCATATTCTCGAGGGCAGTAGATATCTTTGCCGTCAGAAATCCCGATGTGGAAAAGTTAGGACGGGAAAAAAATCCACAGTTTTAAGATAGCTCAGGTCAACACCCATTGGGTTATGGAATGAAGGACCAGGAAGGAGCCATGGCGGTGAAGTTGGCCCGCAGGGCCATCGACGCTGAGACCCGGGACCTGGACATCGACCGCATCGACGTCCCGGACGGTTTCAGGGAAAAGAGCGGAGCCTTCGTCACCCTCAAGACCTTCCCTGGCGACGAGCTGCGCGGCTGCATAGGCTATCCGGAGCCGGTGTTCCCGATGGCCGAGGCCATACTCAGATCGGCGCAGGGCGCCTGTCACGATCCGCGTTTTCCGCCGCTGCGACCGGAGGAACTGGACCAGGTCGTGGTTGAGGTCAGCGTCCTGACGACGCCGGAGGAGCTCAAGGTGCCCGACCGCAAGAAAGTGCCTAACGCCATCCTCATCGGCAGGGACGGACTCATAATGGAGCGGGGGGTGTTCAGAGGATTGCTGCTCCCCCAGGTGCCCGTGGAGTGGCAATGGGACGCCACTACCTTTTTGGAGCAGGCCTGCATGAAGGCCGGGCTGCCTCCTGACATGTGGCTTGACCGGCGTACCAAGATATTCACCTTCCAAGCGGAGATCTTCCACGAGGAGTCGCCATACGGTCAAATACTCCGGGAACGTACCCAGTGATGGCATGGACGTCGTAGAGGGCAAGCTGTTCTACCAGGGAAGGCTGCAGAAGGCCTGCGTCGGGATTGAGGACGGGCGCATCGTCAGCGTGAGGAAGGTTCTCCGGGGCGACGAGCACTTCGATTTCGGTGACCGTTTAGTGCTTCCTGGAGCGGTGGACCCTCACGTTCATTTCCGCGATCCCGGCCTCACCGGCAAGGAGGACTTCTCCTCCGGTTCGCTCTCCGCCCTGCACGGAGGGGTGACCTGCGTTCTCGATATGCCGAACACCGTGCCGCCGGTCATCGACGTTTCATCGCTCAAGGAGAAGCGGGAAGCGGTCTCCGGCCGCTCCTGGATAGATTACGGGGTGATCGCCGGGATCGCCCCTGGGACGAACGTTGCATCACTGGGAAAGTGCATCGCCTACAAGATCTTCCTCGGTTCGTCAACGCAAAGCGTGCTGCTGAAGGAAGAGAAGGACCTGGCCAGGGCATTGGAGGCCGTGGGAAGGACCGGACGACCGGTAAGCGTGCACGCCGAGGAGGACGCCATGCTGTCCCGAATGGACGAACGGTCCCTGCGCGATCACGAGGAATGCCGTCCCCGCCAGGCGGAGCTGGCGGCCATCGATAGGCTGAAAAGGCATCACGAAGGGGCTCGGATCAACGTGTGCCACGTGAGCTGCTCTGACTCGCTATCATCGTTGAAGGGAAGCGGGATGACCTTCGAAGCGACGCCGCACCACATGCTTCTGGACTCCAGCATGGACCTGGGGGCCTGGGGGAAGGTGAATCCCCCGCTGAGGCGCAGGGCCGACCGGGAGGCGCTGTTCCAATCGTTCTGTCGGGGTGAGGTGCCCATGCTGGCCACTGACCACGCCCCCCATTCCCCCGAGGAGAAGGAGAGAGGGTTCGGCGAGGCGCCCTCCGGCCTTCCTGGAGTCGAAACGGGATTCTCCATGATGCTGGCGCTGGTCAAGAAGGGATTCCTATCCATGGACGTCCTGCTCAAGGCCGCCTGTTCGAACCCAGCAACGACCTTCGGATTGAACAAGGGCCAGATAGCGGAAGGGCGGGACGCCGACATGGTGATAATAGATCCCCGGGAAGTTTCGGTGATAAAGGCGAGAGATATGCACAGCAAGTGCGGCTGGACGCCTTACGAGGGCCGGGAGGCGCTGTTCCCGCAGGCGGTGTTCCTGAGAGGAAGGCTCATCCTGAACGAAGGCTCGACCATGACCGAGCGGAAGGGAAGGGAGGTATCGTATGCTTAATGGGCCGCTGCCGCTGGACCTGAGCGAGCTAGATGGACGAAAATTCGTGTGCCAGGACCCCTGCAAGCTGTGCTGCCTGTGCCAGCCGGAATGCCTGCCCGGGGAAGTGGAGTTCTTCAGGAAGAACTACCCCAACCGCCTGGTTTTAAAAAAGGAACC
>DUJZ01000042.1:0-1769 GCA_013329565.1 Methanomassiliicoccales archaeon | reverse complement strand
CTGGACCTCAGCTGCCGCGGGGTCTGGCTGGACCAGGGCGAGGACGCCATGACGGAAGGGCTCCGCATGGTGCAGGAGAAGGAGACCGAGATTAGGCGCACCCTGAAGGAGTCCGTCCCCGTCTACCGGGAGTTCGCCCTCAACTGTCAGGAGGCCGGGCTGGAGGTCGACGTCAGCAAGGTGCGCTCCCAGGTCTCGGCACGTCTGGACGAGCTCACCGACCTCCGGCTGATCGCAACGCTCCTGGAGGAGAGCGTGGAGGAGGACGAGCTTTCCATACCCGGGCTCGAGGCCAAACCCGCACTGGATGCCAGGACCATGAGCGAACTGTCGCGCTCCGCCCTGGAGATGGTGACCGATTCCATGGCCGCAGACGAACTGTTCCAGGCCCCGGTGTACTGCGCGCCGGACGGCAGCTGGAATCTGTTCCGGGTCCTGGGCCAAAAGGTCGAATGGCACGTCATGGGCGTCGAGGGTGACGTGACCAAGAAGGGCGAGCTTCCCATAAAGGAGATCAGGCTGCAGCAGCCTGAGGGCCGGGACCGCCAGGTGCTGCGCGATTACCTGAAGATATTGAACGACCGGGACAGCTTCATGGGCTACGCCTTCTACCTGATGGACGATTACGATTACGAGGACCCGTGGCCGAACGTGTACGGCGGGGTCCTCTCCACGTCCATCCTGGACCTGCTCTGGAGAACGTCCCTGCTGGCGGCCTTCTTCCCTGGGATGAAGGACGGGGAGCGCATGAGGGAAGGTATAATATTCTACGACATGGACCGTCTGGACGCGCCGACGCTGGGGGCATTCATATGACTGGCTGTTACGGGTGGAATACTGAAGCACAAAAACTTCATATAGTGAACGCTCATTCGCACGGTAAGGTGAAGTGAGCATGCAGAAACCGCTGAATGTCCTCAACCAGGCGATCAACAGCCAGGTCATCGTCACGTTGAAGGGCAACCGCGAGTACCGTGGGGTGCTGGACGGTTACGATCCCCACATGAACCTGGTGCTCAAGAACGCGGAGGAGCTCATAAACCGCGAGGTCGTCCGCAAGCTCACGGTAACCATTGTCCGCGGAGACAACGTGATTTACATTTCACCCTGAGGTTACTCTTATGACGAAAGGTACGGCAGCACACGGAAAGATGGGAGACAAGAAGACGCACGTCCCCTGCCGCAGGTGCGGAAAGAGGGCATACAACATACGCGCTTCCTTCTGCGCCTCCTGTGGTTATGGCAAGACCGCCACCATGAGAACGTATAACTGGGCAAAGACCCATTGACGTTCGAGGTAGCTCCCTTGGAGGATGACCGTCCGAAGCATTTTTGCGGAATCGTCGGCATGGCCCTGGAGGGCGATGCCGTTCCCCACCTGAAAAAGGCGTTGCGGATCATCCAACACCGTGGCCAGGAGGCTGCGGGCATAGCCGTTTACAACGGCAAGACCATTTCCTATCACAGGGGAATGGGACTGGTACACGAGGTATTGACCGGCCGGCAGTATAACAGCCTGGTCGGAAATACCGGCATCGGTCACGTCCGTTATTCCACGTCCGGCTCGTCCTGCGCGGAGAACTGCCAGCCCATAACCGTTAACACGAAAGAGGGCGATCTAGCTCTGGCGCACAACGGCGACATCGTGAACGCCGCTTCCATCCGTACTAAATTGCAATCGGAGGGATGGGCCTTCTTAACGTCCACCGATTCCGAGATCATAGTTCGCATCATGGCCACGGAGCTGTCCATCAGCCCCGACCCGATAC
>DUJZ01000087.1 GCA_013329565.1 Methanomassiliicoccales archaeon | reverse complement strand
TGCAGAACAGCGCCCTGATGAAAGCGGAGATCGAGAACTATTTCGGAACCGAGCCTAGGAGCGGCAGGGAAATGCTCGAGATAACCGCCAAGGCGGCGGCCGGCTTCGGAGCGGTCCTGTTGGAGGAGGACCTCCTGAGCATCGAGATGGAAGGGGAAGCTTTCAAGCTCAGGACCGAATCTCTGAAGGAGATCATGGCCAAGGCCGTCATCCTCGCTCCGGGGATATCCCGCAAGAAGCTCAACGTGGAGGGCGAGAAGGAGTATCATGGGCTGGGCGTGTCCTACTGCGCCACCTGCGACTGCAACTTCTTCAAGAAGAAGACGGTGGCCGTTCTGGGAGACGCGAGCATGGCCGCCTCCGCCGCTCTCCTCCTTCGGGAGTACGCTTCAAAGGTCTACTGGGTGGCCAAGGAGTTCAAGGCCTCCCCGGAGCTGATGGACAAGGTGAAGGCCACCGACATCGAGATGGTGCAGGCCTGGCCGACCAAGATCCACGGCGACCAGGTCGTCCGCGGCATGGCTCTGGACAATGGCCGCGACCTGACCCTGGACGGGGTGTTCATCGAACTGGGAGCGAAAGGGGTCGCCGATCTGGCCATGGAGGTCAACATCTTCCCGGACGATAACGGATACATCGCGGTGAACCGTGAATGCGCCACGGACACCCCAGGGGTCTTCGCCTGCGGGGACGTGACCGGGCTTCCGTGGCAGCTGGCCAAGGCGGTCGGGGAAGGATGCGTGGCCGGGCTTTCCGCCGCCAGTTACGTTAGAAAGGAAAAGGGGTGATCTCATGAGCATGGTGGAGGAGCTGGTCTCTGGTATTCTGCGAAGCGAGGAAGGCTTCCGCGAGTCGCTCCGCCACATACTCGAGGAGGAGCTGAAGATATCGGTTCCCGAGTTCTGCGATGAGACCGGGCTCTCCCCCAGCACGATCTACAAGATACTGCAGGAGCAGCGCGAGCCCAACCTGCGCACCGTGCGCGCGGTCATCAAGGGCGTCCGGAAGCTGGACGCCAATCCCGGCGGCGAGTTCATAGCCGTCATCGCCTCCCGTCCGGTCCTCAACAAGATCGAGGAGAGGATGATGAAGGTGGGCGATAGGAACGTGCGGGTGAAGGAATATCCGGCCAGCACCATGGAGGACGCCATCATCGCCGCCGTGAAGGCGGAAAGGGACGGAGCGTTGGCGTTGGTGTGCGCTCCCATCGTCGCGCCGACCGTGGAGCAGATTGTCAGAATACCTGTGTCCGTAGTGGTCCCGAAGGACAGCATGGTGCGGGCGATCGAGATCGCCGCGTCCAAGGTGCTGTGATCACTCGTCCATTTTTACCATGCTCTCCAATTGGGCCAGGATCTGTTTTCTGAGGGCGGCGAACTCCGGGGAGGCTCGGTCCCTCGGCCTCGGCCATTTGATCTCGTAGATCTGGCCGATGCTGCTGGGCCTTGCGGTCATGACGACTATGCGGTCGGCCAGGTAAAGCGCCTCGTCAACCGAATGGGTGACGAAGATCACGGTCTTCTTGGTCTCGCTCCAGATGCGCAGCAGCTCCTTCTGCATGAGGTTGCGGGTCTGGGCGTCCAACGCCCCGAACGGTTCGTCCATGAGCAATATGGCCGGCTGGTTGGCAAGAGCCCGGGCGATGCCCACCCTCTGCTTCATTCCCCCTGAGAGCTGGTAGGGGTGGTAGTCCTCGAAACCGTTCAATCCGACCAGTTCGATGAACTTCTGGGTGCGCTCCCGGCGCTCCTCGGGCGGGATCCCCTTGAGTTCCAGTCCGAACTCTACGTTTCGGCGCACCGTCCTCCAGGGGAAGAGCGCAAACTCCTGGAACACCATCCCGCGATCGGAACCGGGTCCGGAGATCTCCTTGCCGTTGAGCAGTATCTTGCCGCGGGTCTGGGACTCCAGGCCGGCGATGATCCGGAGTATGGTGGTCTTGCCGCAGCCGGACGGACCGAGGATGCAGACGAACTCCCCCTCCTCCACGTCCAGGTCGAAGTCGGCGATGGCCAGCATCTCATCTTTCTTCTTGGGGAAGGATTTCATCAGGTCCTTGATCTCAAGTATCATCGTATCCCCATCCTGCGGTTGGTGACGTTCTCAAGATACTGCATGATTCCGGTGGTGAGCAGCCCTAAAATGGCAACGACGATCAAGCCGGCGAACATCTTGTCGTATAATCCAAGGGTCAGGGCCTGGGTCAGGATGTAGTACCCGAGCCCGCCGCCCTGTACACCGATCATCTCGGCGGCGACGATGCACATCCAGCCTATCCCCATGCCGATGCGAATTCCGGTCATGAGGAACGGGATGGTGTAAGGGAACACCACCTTGGTGAATATCTGAAGACGGGACGCGCCCTGGGTCTTCGCGGCGTCCACGAGTATAGGGTCAACGCTCTTGACCCCGAAATAGATGTTAGAGAGCAGGGGGAACAGCACGCCCACGAATATCACCATGATCGGTCCCCAGAAGTAGGCGAACACGAGGATGAAGAGGGGCACCCAGGCGATGGGCGGGATGGGGCGGAAGACCTCGACCACCGGCTTGGCCAGCAGCTCGAATATCTTGGAATAGCCCATGGCCAGCCCCAAGGGGATGGCCAGGGCGAGCGCCAGCAAGAATCCCAGGATGAAGCGCCGGAGGGAGGCGTAGATGTTCTGCCACATGGTGATGCCCAGATTGGGGTCCACTTCGACGAAGGAGCGGACCAGCGCGTCCAACGCCTCCCACGGGGTGGGTATGTATACCAGGTTGGCCAGGATGGACACCGCCCACCAGGTCATGATGAACATGCCGAGGGAGATGACCGTCATGATGGCGTTCTTGATGAGGGGCTTTTTAAGAAGTTCCTTCACATCATCCAGACGATCAACCTTTCCCTCGCTCATACAACGGTCCTCACAAGATTAAAGAAATAAAAAGGTTTGGTGGTGCTTCTTATGTGCCAGACAGCTTTATCTTGAAACCGTTCTCCTCGGCGAAGGCCAACAGCATCAGGTGCTGAATGGAAGCCGGACCTGGGGTCCCCAGGGTCTTGCCGCCGAGGTCTTCGATGGTCAGGATGTCATTGTTGACGATTATGGCGGAACCTTCCACGTTGGCCTGGGCCACGATCCTGATGTCACTGTTGGCGGTGTTCACGTTCAGATGCTTCACGATGGCTGGCGGCGAACCGAGGTATCCCATGTCGATGACGTCGGTGTCAAAGGCCAGCATTACAGCAGGGCCGTTGGCGTAGGGGGACGGGGAGGTGATCTGGACGCCCCACTGGGTGAACAGGTTCTTTCCCTCGTAGGCGGTGCCATCCCACATGGTCACGTTAGTGGCGACCACCCGAGCGAACTGGTGCAGGTCCCCGTTCAGGTATCCCAGGCGCACGGTCCCCACGATGGTGTCCGACTTGCTAAGGGTGGCGGCGGCCGTCATGTAGCTGTCGTTGACGAAGGTGTCGACGAAGTCCTCTACGGACGAGTAACCCCTGGCGGTGACCGAGGCATTGCTGGTCTGCTCCAGGTCTATGAAGTCCTCGGTAAAGTTGACCAGGTAGTTCTTGAACTGCTCGTTCATGTCGTAGATGAGGGTCATGTGCTCCATGGAAGCGGCCACCACGGAGGTGTTTCGTCCGCTGAAGGCAGCGCCCATCTGCAGCAGGTTGGTGTAGTTCTCCGCGTTGTTCTCCTTGTTCTCTATGGTGTCAAGGATCCAGTTGGTGGCTTCCATATGAGCAGCGATGGTCCTGGCCACCAGCACCGGATTGTCCTCCGCGAATTCGGCGCTCACCGCGACGACGCAACAGGGGTGGTCCGGCCAAAACTCTCCAGACCACATGAGTGCGTGGGCATCACCGGATAATATGGAATCGGAGCAGTAGGGCTCCCAGCTGACTCCCCCGTCGATCAGCCCTTGGGCGATCTGGTCCTTCTGGTTGACCGGGGGCACAGCCAGCCAGTAGATGGTGTCGTCGTCCGAGTCGCCGTTCATCATCGTCACGGCGTAGGCGGCGATGATGACTATGGCGACCACGGCGACAGCGATGATGGCAATCTTCTTGTCCATATGAAAGTCACCTGAACGATTAAAATTGAAATATGGTATAAAGCGTTTTTGTCTATATAGGTAAAAATAATCCCAATTGTACAATTTTCTGACCATATTGCCCAACTGTACCCCGTTAAGTCGGTAATCACTGGAAAGTTGACGAAAGCGCACGTTAAAATTAATTTTTAAGGAAGCAAGTTTACAAATTCTTAATATCCCGAGCATCTTATTGCATCCACTGATATTATGTTCGAGCTCAACGTGGTAAGCAACACTCCCCTCACTCCGATCGAAGACATCAAGGAGGCTTCCCTGGAGTTCCTGAAGCAGATCGGTTACATCTCCAAAGGCTACGATCCAAAGACGGACGTGGACAACATCCAGGAAAGTATCCCCTATCGCCTGTTCACCGAGTGCTTCCTCGGCAATCTGAACCGGGTATGGGTGGTTGAGGAGCTCTCCGCGTATCTGAGCACCACCAAGCCCACCGTGTACCGTCATCTCAACAAGCTGAAGGCCATAGATGTCCTGGAGGACTTTTCCATCGACATCGGCGGGNNGCGGGCAGAAGAAGAAGGGCTACCGCATCCGATACGGCGATCTGGGAAAGGCCTGGAGCTTCACCGAGGCCAACGTTGACATGGCGATGCAGTCCTACCGTAGAACGGTGGAGCACCTGCAGCGCCTGGCCAAGGGGGAGTAGGTATGGATGAGAAGTACCCCACCAGGCTCACCAAGGGGTCCCGCTACCATCTGGTCATAGGGACCGGCGGCGGCTCCACACTGGAAATGGACGGGGAGTTCGTCGGGTATATTCAGTACGGAAGCGACGTCGCTCTGACGATGCGGATGGACGCCGGGACCCTGAGGGTGGTGCCGTCCCGCTCCATAATCTATCTGGACATCCTCGACTCCAAAGAGGAGAAGGACGAGCGTCCCAAGGAGAACGGGGTCTACTTCGGCTGACGTCCCAGGAACGGAATGAAATGGACCGCCGCCAGGAATACCATCAGCATCTGATCCGCCTTCTCCTATCCGGGGAGATCTCTGACAAGGACGGGCTGCAGCGCAGGAAGGTCAAGCTCAGCGGGGAGTACGGTCTTTCGGGCGTTCCAAAGAACTCGGAGACGCTCGCTCTCGTTCCCAAGGATAAGCTTCCTGACGTCCTGGAGATATTGCGCCGCAAGCCCGTGCGAACGTTGAGCGGTGTGGCGGTTGTGGCGGTGATGACCTCTCCGGCGCCCTGCCCGCACGGCAAGTGCACCTACTGCCCAGGCGGGGTCGAGAACAACTCGCCCCAATCCTACACGGGAAAGGAACCGGCCGCCCGCCGCGCTGCTGACAACGAGTTCGATCCTTATCGCCAGGTCCGTTCCCGGATCGACCAACTATCGACCATCGGACATCACACCGACAAGGTCGACCTCATCATCATGGGGGGAACGTTCACCTCCCGTCCCGAGGAGTACCGGGAATGGTTCGTGAAGCGCTGCTTCGACGCCTTCAACGGCACCGAGTCGCTGAGCCTGGAATCCACGCACCTTTTGAACGAGGGAGCCGAGCACCGCGTCATCGGCATGACCGTGGAGACCCGGCCGGACGCGTTCACTGAGGATGTGGCGAGGGAATGCATGCGTCTGGGAGCGACGCGGGTCGAGCTCGGGGTTCAGATACTGGACGATGAGATACTAGCTTCTGTGAATCGAGGGCACGGGGTGTCCGAAGTGGCCGAAGCCACCCGCGTCGCCAAGGACCTCGGCCTGAAAGTTTGCTATCACATAATGCCCGGGCTCCCCGGTTCCGATCCGGAGAAGGACGTCGACTCGTTCCGTCAGCTATTCGACGACGGTCGCTTCCGTCCGGACATGATCAAGATATACCCGACATTGGTGGTCAAGGGCACCAAGCTGCACGAGGACTGGGTCTCCGGGAAATACCACCCTTACACCACCGAGGAAGCGGTGCGCGTCATCGCTGAGATGAAGAAGCTGGTTCCCGAGTACGTACGTATCCAGCGCATCCAGAGGGACATACCCGTGCCCCTCATCGAAGCGGGGGTGGACAAGGGCCACCTGCGGGAGCTGGTCAAGGAGCTTCTCGCCCGGCAGGGGCAAGGCTGCCGCTGCATACGCTGCCGCGAGGTGGGGTTGCTGGGTATCAGCGAGATCGACCCTCAGGAACTGGTTCCCAATACCATCTCGTACGAGGCGTCCGGGGGCCGGGAGGAGTTCATATCGTTCGTGTTGGATAACAACGCCCTCGCCGGCTACGTCCGCCTCCGGAAGCCTGGCGGCGATAAGGCCCTGATCCGGGAGCTGAAGGTCTTCGGACGAATGGCCCGCATCGGTGAAAGGGACGGGGAATGGCAGCATCTTGGCCTGGGGGGAAGATTGCTGGCCATGGCCGAAACGTCCGCGGCCGAGGACGGTTATTCCTCCATCAAGGTGACCAGCGGCGTAGGCGTCCGCGGCTATTACGCCTCTAGGGGTTACGAGAGAGCGCTGCCGCACATGGAAAAACGCCTTGCCAGCGACAAGGATTAATCCCCGACGGCCAATATCCCCTCCGGGGATGCGTATGGTATGCACGTTATGCGGGGCCGCTTCGAACGAAGGGGCCATGGTTTGCTCGGCTTGCGTTGAAATGGTCAGAGAGGAACTCTATCTGAAGAATTGGTCTGTGGACCCCAGGTCCGACCTGCGTTCCCTGGGCGTCCGGAGCGCATGTATGCGGATCGGGCCCAGCTCCCAGGGGGAGGTGCTCCTTAGGAAAGGGAGCGACCCCTACCTTCTGGTGGAGAGGACGATTCAGGCCGAGGACCGCTCCCACCTACCTACGGTCCTGGACCACTACCTGGCGGGCATGGGGATCGGACTTCATCTCATGGGCGACGAACCGTTGCCGATGCGGCCCCAGGTGAAGGAACTGCTGAGCATCCCGGGCCGGATGGATTACCAGGGGGAGCGGTGGGGCCGGGCGCTGCTGCGCCTCGGCAACCTGCTGGCGCTGAGCGCCAGGGACATGTCACGATTGCCGTTGGGCGACGACGCGCGAAAGGAGATCTTCCGTGACCGGGCCGCCCGAGCGTTAGCTCTTTACCGCCGGGCCGCGGCGGTGCCGGAGCTGGCCTCGATCTCCAGGACCAACACGGCAGTGCTCAGGATATGGGGAGGGGACGGCGAAGCGCTCGAAGAGCTGAGATCGGCCGCGGTCGACGACGGCGGACGAATGCAGTTGGCCAAGGTCTACTGGGACCTGGGGCGGGAGGACGAGGCCGCTGAAACGGTCGCTTCGACCGAGGACCTGCAGGAATCCGTCCTGCGCCTGAGGAGGGGATGCCCGTGACCGACCTATCCGAGAAGCTGGACCAGAACGAGAGGGAACGATTGCTGGAGGCGCTGCGCAACCTCGGCGTCCAGGAGTACCGCGACCTGATGATATCGCTCCTGGGCGGAATGGGCGTCCGCGTGCAGTCGGCGCGGGAGCAGCAGGGCGCCCTGGTCATACACGGGCAGGGCGAAGTGCCGTACCTGGTGCTGGCATCCCGCACGGGGTTCTCCGACCCGGAGCTGGTCGCTCGTTCTCTAATCGAGGACGCCAAGACCGACGGGCGGGTCCCGGTGTTCATGTCCCTGCAGGACCTGGACCCCGGTACCCTAAATCTGTTGGAGAACGAGGAGGTATCGTTCGCCGACACCAGCCGTTTTCTCTCTCTATTGCAGAAGTACGGCCTGGACGAGCAGCTCACGGTCAAGGAGGACCTCAAGGTGCTGGAGGACCGCGGCGAACCCTGCTTGCCGTCCGTATGCAAGCTCGAGGAGCTGCTGGAGGAGGCGGAGCAGAGGCGCAAGAAGGGAGACCGCTCGGCCGCCGTCCGGATATTGGACCAGGCCCTGCAGATCAAGCCCCTAAACGATTCCATCTGGCTTAAGAAGGCGAGCTACCTCTCGGAGATGGGCAGGGGGACCGAGGCTCTGGCAGCGGCGAACAAGGCCGCCGAGCTCCGTCCGGGGGACGCGGGGACCTGGTTCACCATCGCCCTGATCCAGAACCAGATCGGCGACCGCGAAAGGGAACTGGCCGCTTACGACAACGTACTTAGGATAAACCCCGGTCACGCCCCGGCGATGCTGAACAAGGGAGCGACATTGTACGAGATGGGCCGCCTGGAATGGTCGCTCAAGGTCTTCAACGACATCGTTCACCGCTATCCCCAGGAACCCCGGGGCTGGAACAACCGCGGACTGGCCCTCAAGAGCATGGGAAAGCTGCTTGAAGCACAGGCATCCTTCGAGAAGGCCCACGCTCTCGATCCCGATCTCGAGGACCCCCTGATCAACCTGGCCCGCCTGCGCGAGGAGCGGGGAGACATGCCCGGTGCCGTCGATGGATGGAAGGACGTGCTGCGGCTCGTCGATTCCCGGGCGGACATATGGGCCCACCTTGGCACCTGCCTCAAGGCCAACGGCGAGTACGAGGACGCGCTCACGGCGTTCGATAGAGCGCTGACGCTGGAGCCGGAGCTGGAGCACGTGAGGCGGGAGAGGGACGAACTGGCATCGCAGATGCATGTGGATGAGGAGCCGGAGCCCGCCCCCGTCGAGGAACGGCCACCGGTCGAATCCACAGTTACCGAGGAGGCCGCCGAACCATCCGTTCCGTCCGAGGGTCCGAGCGTTCAGGAGCAGGTGTACATGCAGGTTCCGGAGGAAAATGTGGCGTTGGAGGTAGTTCGTGAACCAAATCTCCCCGCCGAGGTCCCGGAGGAAGTATCCCTGCAGGTCCAGGAGGCCGATGTGTCCTTGGAGGCCGTCCCCGGGCCTCTGCCCCCGGCCGAGCTGCCGGCGGAAAGGGCGCTCGTCGCAAAAGAGGAACCCGGGAGGTTGGAAGAGGTACCCAAGGCCTCATTGCCCGCCCAGTTCCAGAACGGCCCTCTGGCCATGGAGCCGCCGGCCGACCCGAGCGGAACATTGGAGGAGCCAACCGAGGGCAGGGAAGCATCCGTGGACGAGGCCGCCGAACCTCGGCCAGTGGTCAAGAATGAATGGCCGTTCGAGCTGTCCCTGCCCCCGCTATCCGCGGAACAGGACGAGAGGCCGAAGCAGGAAGCCTCGCTATTACTGGCCGGAAGACAGTACGAGAAGGCTATCGAAGTGTGCGATCTGGCGTTGAGCGAAGGGGCCGACCTCGAGCTGCTCCGGCTGAAGGCCCGGGCGCTCCTGTCCCTCAACCGGGGAGAGGAGGCGGCCGAGGCCCTGAAGGAAGCGTTGAGGCTCGCTCCGGGCGATGCGCGCACCACCCTGGACCTGGAGGCGATGTTCCACCGCTTCGGAGGAGAGGGCGGGAAGCTGCTGCAGTCCCTGGACTGCCAGGAGTCACTGTCCCGCCGGGCCCTGGGATCGCTCGACAAGCAGAGGTACGACGAGCTGGTGCGTCTGGACGTGAAGAAGGGAGGGCTGCCCGTTCGGTTGTCCAAGTCCCTGGCCCTGGTCCGCCTCGGAAGATACAGGGACGCGTCCAAGATCCTGAAGTCCCTGATCTCCGAGTTCCCCGCCTACCCCGAGGGATTGAACGATCTCGGGGTGTGCATGCGTTTCATGGGCGAGTACGATTACGATCAGGCGATACACCTGATGAAGCTTGCGTTGGAGGTGGATCCGCACCATTCGGACGCCATGAACAACATCGGCTGCACGCTTTTCGCGTCCGGAAAGTACGAGGAGGCGTTGGAGGTGTTCAAGGCCGCCGCGGACGAGGACCGCCGCCCGGAGTATCTGCTGAACCTGAGCAATGCGCAGATGGCCCTGGGCGACACCGTATCGGCCAAGGACAGCCTGACCTCGGCCCTGAAGATGGAGGAGAGCGCGGACGTTCTGTACATGCTGGCTGTGATCGCCGAAGGCGAGGGCGATTACAAGTGGGCGCTGAGCCTGTACAAGGACGCCTTGACCAAGAGCCCGGAATTCCGCGAAGCCCAGACCGGGGTAGACCGCACCAAGGTGCTGGCCAAGAAGTGATCGGGAACAGCCGGGGCGGGACGAAATATGGAGAACAGGTAAGGGTTTGGGGTCTAGCGGGAGATGCTCATGACCACCACGTCACGAACGTCCTTCATCTCGCTGAACGGTAGAACCAGGCGGCCGTGGCTGTCAGTGCGGAACAGGCGGCTGTCGATCTCCTCGGCAGGGACAACCAGCACGTGGTTGATCTCCCCGGTGACGGTGTCGACCACGAAGTTGTCTATCATGCCCAGGATCTGACCGTCGTTGGTCATGACCGTCTTCCCTTTCAGCTCGGTTATGAACTTCCTCATTTGCGCACCCCAAACAGATGGTCCGATTGACTATCGCATGAGATTGAGCCTATTTATAGATTTATAGGATGCTAGTCTGGACACCTCAGAAAACCGCGAAGTAGCGGCATCTGCAGTACCCCTTCACCGCGTCCACCTCGGTGCCGCAATCGTGGCAGGGGATGGGCATGGTCTCCATGGCCTCCTCGATGCTGTACTTCTTCCCGGCCATCTTCCGGCACACCGGACAGGCGTCCCTGGCGACCTCTATCTCCACCTTCTCGAACCCGATGTCCTTGAACGACTTCAGGTTGTAGCGGGCGATGATCTGCTGTATGGTGAACAGGTCCTCCTTCTGACCGACCTTGGCCAGCAGGTCCACCATTCCCTGGTACATCTTCAGCTTGAGGTCCGGATGCTCGGTCTTGATGATGTTGTCCTTGAGTATCTCCAGGGCGGCCACCCACTCCTGCGGCTCCTTGCCAGAGCTGATGCTCATCTGCCTCATCCGCATCTTGAGGTCCATCTCCCCCAGGAAGAACTGGGAGAGGGTGCGCAGGCTCTCCTCCCGCTGATCGAAGCGGATGGCCTTCTTCACGCGGGCCTCGGCCGGCACGATCTTCCTTCCTTCCACATTCTTGACCTGTCCCTTGGGCTTCAACACTTTGACCATTCTCGCACCTACCTGAATATGCCCAGGTCGTCGATCCCGCCCCGGGCCTTGTGAAGGTTCTTGCTCAGCATGTCGTAGGTCTTGGCGGACTCCTTGTCCACCGAAGGCCGGACGTTCTTGAAGGCCGCCTCGAAGTGCCTCATCTCCACCGCCGGGATGTCCTTATCTTCCCGCAGGGCGGCCATGGCCGCCTCCCGGCATAGGTTCTCCAGGTCCGCGCCGACGAATCCCTCGGTCCTGGAGACCAGGTCCTCCACGTTGACCTCCTTCAACGGCATGACCCTGGTATGCACCTGCAGGATGGCCCTGCGGGCCGGGGGATCAGGGACCGGGACGAACATCAGCCGGTCGAAACGACCCGGGCGCAGGAGGGCCGGATCGATGATGTCCGGGCGATTGGTGGCGGCGATGACCGTCACGCCCTCCCTGGCCGTGAGGCCATCGAGCGACGTCAGCAGCTGGTTGACCAGGGTGTCGTATCCCTTCGAACCCTCGTACACCCCGCGGCGCGGGGCGATGGCGTCGATCTCGTCCAGGAATACTATGGACGGGGCCACCTGCTTCGCCTTCTTGAATATCTCCCGCACGGCCTTCTCGCTCTCCCCGTACCATTTGGACATTATCTCCGGTCCCTTGATGCTGATGAAGTTGGCGTTGGATTCGTTCGCTACCGCCTTGGCCAGCAACGTCTTCCCAGTTCCAGGCGGTCCATAGAGCAGGACGCCCTGGGACGGCCTTATGCCCATGCGCTTGAAGGCGTCGGGGTTGTCCAAAGGCATCTCCACCACCTCCTTGAGCTGCCTCTTGACCTCTTCCAGGCCGCCTACGTCGCTCCAGCCGATGTTAGGCACCTCGACCATCACCTCTCGCATGGCCGACGGCTCGATCTCCTTGAGCGCGGCGTCGAAGTCCTCCGCGGTCACCTTCATCTGGGAGAGGATGTCCTGGGGAATGGCGCTGTCCAGGTCCATGTTGGGGACGAACCTTCCCAGGCACTTCATGGCCGCCTCGCGCGCCAAGGCGGAAAGGTCGGCCCCGGCGAAGCCGTGGGTCACGTGGGCGTACTGGTCCAAGCTTACGCTCTCATCCAATGGCATGCCGCGGGTGTGGATCTGCAGTATCTCCTTCCTCCCCTGGAAGGACGGCACCCCGACCTCTATCTCCCGGTCGAAACGGCCAGGCCGGCGAAGTGCCGGGTCCAGCGCATCCTGGCGGTTGGTGGCGCCGATGACGATCACCTGTCCGCGGTCAGCCATGCCGTCCATGAGCGTCAGGAGCTGGGCCACCACCCGGCGCTCCGCCTCGTGGATGGAATCGTCCCTCTTGGGGGCGATGGAATCTATCTCGTCTATGAATATGATGGAAGGGGCGTTCTTGGACGCCTCCTCGAACTTCTCCCGCAGGTTCTCCTCGCTGCCCCCGTACCACTTGGACATGATCTCCGGTCCCAGGATGGAGTAGAACGAAGCTCCGGATTCGTTGGCGACCGCTTTGGCCAGCAGCGTCTTCCCGGTTCCGGGCGGGCCGTACAGCAGCACGCCCTTGGGGGCGTCTATGCCCAATCGATCGAAAAGCTCCGGGTGCTTCAGGGGCAGCTCGATCATCTCCCGGATGCGCTGCAACACCTCGTCCAGACCGCCTATGTCGTCGTAGGTGATGGATGGTACGAAATTATCCTTCTCCTCGGAGGCCTCCGACTTCACTACCATCTCGGTGTGCTCGGCGACCGTCACCACCCCGCTCGGGACGGTCGAGGCCACCATGTAGGGGGCCGGGCTCATGCCCCAGGCCATGTTGGGGATCATGATCTCGTCACCCTTGACCAGGGGCCGTCCGAGCAAGCCTTTGCGCACCAGCTCGTCCGTTCCCGCGCCGAAGCTGACGCTGTTCACCCGCTTCTTCTGGGATATCGCTGGCGCCAGGACGACCTTGCTGGCCAGCTGGGGGTCCGCCCTGGCCACGGTGACCCTTTCACCTATGGATACCCCGGCGTTGGAGCGTAGGACGCCGTCTATGCGTATGATGTCCTTGCCCTCATCCTCCTGCTGGGCCCGGAAGACCCTGGCCACGGTCATCTTCTTTCCAGTGATCTCGACGATCTGGCCTGCATCGACCCCCAGCTCCTTGCGGGTCTTCATATCGAGCCTGGCCCGGCCTAGCCCCACCTCTGTCTGAGATTGGGCCTTTGCCACGCGGAGAAGAACTGACTCTGCCATAAGTATCAAGGTCGAATCTGTTCTCTGGATATTAAGTTTGCATCAGGCCGACGAAAGGAATAATAGCGCACCCTCACTTCCCCCGCTCATGGATTTCTCCGCCGAGTGCGCTCCCTGCCTCCTGCGCCGCATACTGTTCCAGACCAGGCTGGTCGACCCATCCAGGGAGGAGGAGGTCATATCGTCCTGCCTGCGCCTGGTGGCGGAGGAATGGAGGCCGGGCGTGAACTCGGCGGCTCTGGCCACCAAGGTGCACCGGCTATGCTATGACCTGCTGGACGTTGACGATCCCTATGCTGCCCTGAAGGAGGAATCGAACCGGGTTGCCTTCTCCCTGCTTCCCAGGGCGGAAGAGCTGGTCGACAGCTCCAACGACCGCCTGAAGGCGGCCTGCCTGGTGGCCATAGCCGGCAACGTCATGGACTTCGGCATCGGAGGTTACGAACATCCGGAGGAGCTGAGGGACCTGTTCGATGAGCTCGTCGCCGAGGAGCCCGAGCCCAACGACATGGAGATGCTGCGGGGATCGCTCAAGAACGCCAAGGAGGTGCTGTACCTCTTCGACAACTGCGGCGAGATCGTCCTGGACCTCCCGCTGCTCCGGGAGCTCAAGGCCATGGGCCTCAGGGTCACCGGGGTGGTGAAAGGGGAGCCGATCATTTCTGACGCTACATGGGAGGACCTGCGCACCAGCGGCGTGGACAAGTTGCTGGACGAACGTCTGACCACCGGGGTGTTCGCCGTCGGACTGGACCTGGGCCGCGCTCCCGACGATCTCAAGGCCGCCTTCACCAGGGCCGACCTGGTCATCGCCAAGGGCATGGCCAATTTCGAGGCCCTCTCCGGGACCGACGTCAGGCCGATAGCCCACCTCCTGCGCAGCAAGTGCCAGCCGGTCGCCAGGGCCATCGGAGCGAAGAAGGACCGCAACGTTATCAGGGTCTTCGAGCGAGGTGCCTGAGATGTCCAGGGTGAAGCAGGCGGTGATACTGGCCGGAGGTGAAGGCACCCGACTGCGACCGCTGACCACCACCCGGCCGAAGCCGCTGCTGCCGGTGCTCGGCGTCCCCTGCGTGGAGTACGTCATCCGTTCTCTGGCCGAGGCGGGCATCGAACAGGTGTTCCTGGCCTGCGGCTATCGCTCCGAGGACATCCGAAAGGCGCTAGGGGGAGGCGGCCGTTTCGGCGTGGACATCGAGATGGCGTTCGAAAAGGAACCGATGGGCACCGCCGGAGCGGTCAAGCTGCTGGAAGGCCGTCTGGACGCAACGTTCGTCGTCGGAAGCGGGGACACGCTCACGGACGCCGACCTTGGCGACCTGATCGATTTCCACATCCGGAAGGGTGCGGAGGCCACCATGGGGCTTACCGAGGTGGAGCGTCCGGAGCAGTTCGGCATCGTCGGCGTCTCCCCGGAGGGGAGGATCGAGCGGTTCAAGGAGAAGCCGCGCACCGAGGAGGTGTTCTCCCGGGTGATCAACGCCGGCACGTACGTCTTGGAACCGGAAGTGCTCAGGATGGTCCCTCCGGCGACCAAGTACGACTTTTCCAGGAACCTCTACATGGACATGCTGGAGAAGGGACGGGGATTGTACGCCACCCCTCTGAAAGGCTACTGGAAGGACATCGGAAGGCCCTCCGACCTGTATCTGGCGAACATGGACATGGCCGCCCGCCGCCCCTCTACCGATGCTCCGGCCGGAGCGAAGGCGTCCGGAAACTGCTACTTCGGGCAGGGCGTGACCGCTTCGGCGGCCACGGTCAGGGACAGCGCCGTGGGCCGCGGCTGCATTCTGGAAGGGACGGTCGAGGCGAGCCTGCTCCTGGACAGGGTGGTGGTAGGGAAGGGCGCCATGCTCCACGGTTGCGTCATCGGTGAGAACTGCCGCATCGGGGACGGGGCGTCGCTGCGCGAATGCGTTCTGGGCGACGGCGCATCGGTCCTCCCGCGAACGGTACTGGCAGGAACGAACGTGGAGGCCGGGTCCTCCATCTGAGATAAATATTCGGACGGGATAGAGGGCGAACATGGCCGAGGCACCCCGCCGAACCCAAGCCCTGCTGCTGCTGGCAGGAATGATATGGGGGACCTCGTTCGTGGCCGGAAAGCTGGCCGTGGAGGGGACCGACCCGTTCCTGTTCTCGGCGTTGCGGTCCCTGGTATCGGCCGTTTCAATACTGCCGGTATTCTTCCTCTGCAGGTTCGATTATTCCATTTTCAAGCGCAAGGCCGTGTGGGGCATCGCGTTCCTCAACGCGGCAGGCCTGATCATGCAGAACGTCGGTCTGACCCTCACCACGGCCAGCAACACAGTGCTGCTGGTCGATATCAACGTGGTCATCGTGGCAGTGCTGGCAGCGATCATCCTCAAGGAGCATCTGAACCGGAGGACGGTCATCGGGCTGGTCATGGGCATGGGCGGTGTCGTGCTCATAGCCACCAAGGGCGACATATCGAACCTGGGTGGTGGAAGTCTGATCGGCGATCTGCTGGTGTTCACCGCCGGGGTGGCCTGGGCCATGTACATCGTGTTCACCACCAAGGAGCTAAGGAAAGGCTACGGGCTGGTGCACTTCACCTCGGCTATGATACTGCTGACCGCGGTATTCGCCGTACCCATCGGACTGTTCATGACCGCCGATCATTCCGTCGGCGCGGGCGGCATTTCGCTCGCTCTGTACACCGGCATATTCTGCACCACCGTGGCCTTCATGCTCTATAACGTCGGCCTCAGGTCCCTGGGAGCCACCACCACCTCCATCATACTGCTGGTGGAGATGGTCTTCGGGCTTTTCTTCTCCTTCCTGCTGCTCGGGGAGCGGCCGGACCTGATCACGGCGATGGGGGGCTCGCTGATCCTGCTGGCTATCGTGGTGATCTCCCTCAAAGGGGTGGAGAGGTCCCGGTTGTGCCGCCGGGCCTAGGAGAAATCAAGCAGCCTCTTGGCCTCTTCCATGCGGTCCACGGTCATGGCCACCTCCTCCAGGGGGGTCATGGGGCCCAGCATGAACAGGGAATTGATGTTCACGCCGCCCCGAGCCAGCTTCTTGGTGATCTTGGCCAGTTCACCAGGCTTGTCGGCCATGGATACTACGATGACCTCATGCTCCACGTACTCCATCTGCGCCGACCTCAACGCGCTGCGGGCGCTGCTGTCGTCGTCGGTGATTATGTGCACCCTCGGCCTTCCCGCGCCGATGTCCGTGGCTATCCCGCGGATGTTCACGGCGTTATGGGCCAGGGCTTCCGCCACCCGGGAGATCTCCCCTGGGCGATCCTGCACGTACACGTCGAACTGCTTGTAGGACATCTCTTTCAAATTGATGGTACGGACAATTAATACTTTGTAAGAAAGGGCCGGAGTATTAGATTTATAGCTCGACCCCATACGTATCGGCATGTCCCAGGCCCTCAGGCCATTCGCCGTAACGGTGAATTGGAACCGAGCGAAAGACACCTTGGAGTGTGTAGATTCGCTCCTGCGGGGGAATCCCGGGACCGAGGTCGTGGTGGTTGACAACGGTTCCACGGACCGTTCGGTCCCCCNNATCCTGATAACATGGGATATTCGGTCGGGGCCAACCAGGGCGTCAAGCGCGCCCTGGATCTAGGGGCCACGCACGTGCTCCTCATCAACAACGATGCAGTGGCCGGCAAGGGGATGGTAGACACCATCCTGGAGGCCATGTCCAAGGATCCTGCGGCAGGGGTCGCTGGCCCCAAAATATTCTACTTTGGCACGGACATAATGTGGTTCAACGGGGGGCATTTCAACAATCTCCTGGGTCTGTCCACTCACCCGCTCATGGACCGTCAGGACGACGGCGGAGACCAGGACCGCGAGGTGAGGTTCATAACCGGCTGCGCCATGATGGTAAAGGCCGAGGTGTTCAGGGACATCGGTTTCTTCGATGAGGACTTCGAGATCTACGCCGAGGACCTGGATTTCTGTTTGAGGGCCAAGGAGAAGGGCTACGGGGTATGGCTGGTGCCCAGGGCCGTGGCGGAACACAAAGTGTCCCTATCCACTGGTATGGTCGGTTCCAATCTAATGACGCCCTACCGCTCCTACTACTACGCCAGGAACATGTTGATCATGGTTCGCAAGAGAATGAAGGGCATGCGCTTCATCACTGGGTTCATGGGGCAGACGTTCATACTTCTTCCTTACTACTTCATGCTGATGGGCGTGCAGAGGACCCGCGGTTCCTTCCGCCAGTACCTGAAGGGTTACTTCCATGCCTTGGAGGGGATGATAAAGGGGAGGTATTGATGGTGTGTCGGAACATCCTCGGCGGCATCAGGCGCTTCGCGGCCCCTTCCTCCAGGGTCTTCCATTTTCTGCTCATCGGTCTCCTGGTCCGACTTCTACTGGCTCCCTGGACCTCTTACCCTTACGACACGTATCCGTTCTACGGGGCGGTTGTAGGCTCCCTGGCCGGCATCGGCCCCTACGGGAACGTGTTGTTCACCTACCCTCCGCTGTTCTCCGCCATAATCTATCCTTTCTTCTGGACCATATCCCATTTCATGGACCCGGCTTCCTTCGGCACCTTCGCCCCGTCCATGATAGAACTTTCCCGGGCAACTGGCATGACCGTGCCGTTCATCACCGCCCCCGTCTTCAACATGGTCCTCAAGCTGCCACTGATCATCGGGGACGCCCTGGTCGGACTTACCATATACAGGAGCGTGAACGGTCGCGCGGGGGAGGCTCTCGCTGAGAAAGCCTTCCTGGTGTGGTTCCTCAATCCCCTGGTGATATTCGTCAGCTCCGTGCACGGCCAGTTCGACGTGCTGGCCGCCTACTGCGCCCTGGTGGGCGTGCTTAGCTTCGGGGACCGGAGGTTCCTGATGAGCGGGGCGGCCTTGGGCCTTGGCGTTCTGCTCAAGCTGTTCCCCGCCTACCTGGTGATAAGCCTGGGCCTGATCCTGCTCTCTTCAATGATTAACGGGCTGCGGGAGGGGCGGAAGGCCGAGTCCCTGCGGCCTTTGACGTCCTTCGTGCTGGGAGGGGCCCTGAGCCTGCTAACCGTCCTCCCGTTCCTGATCAGCTCCAGCTCATTCCTGGAATACATATTTAGAAGGGGAACATACTCCTCCGTCGGTGGGATGAACATGTGGTTCATCTCCCCGCTGCTGAGCAAGATGGGCGGCGAAGGGGTTTCAGGCGGAGGCGCCATCCCGTTAGGCACGGCGCTCCTGGTGCTGGGCTTCGTACTTACCGTCGCCGTCACCCTGCTGGCCATCCGCAAGCATCTGGTCAAGGAGCGTCTGCTCGCCTGCTCGGCGGC
This sequence comes from Methanomassiliicoccales archaeon, assembly GCA_013329565.1. Taxonomy (GTDB): domain Archaea; phylum Thermoplasmatota; class Thermoplasmata; order Methanomassiliicoccales; family UBA472; genus UBA472; species UBA472 sp8940u. Next base: position 838 of record DUJZ01000087.1, on the reverse strand, counting down.
GGTGCTCCTGGTCGTGATCCTGACGCAATCCGTAACCAACCCCCAGCACCTGATATGGTTGTTCCCTTTCCTGGTGCTGATGTCCTGCGAATCCCCCCGCATGCTCACCAAGATGTACCTGCTCACCGTGCTCGGCCTGCTGTACCTTCTCTGCCTGCAGTCTGGATTCGTGTTCCTGTACCCGTTGGCCGAATACGTGGGTTGGCCTTCGGTATCCTTCCTCAACCAGGGCGTGGAGGCCTTCTTCATCGGCACCGGGCTGCAGAGGGCGGCTCTGCTCAGTCTGCTGGGCGCCGGAGGGTTCCTGACGCTGCTGTCGGTGCTTCTTCCCTCCCGCTTGGATTACATTCAGGTCGCGGCGTGTAGGATCTTAAGAAGGGGGGATGGCGATTAAGGCCGAGGTCGCCATGACGGCTTTCGTGGCGGTGATGCTCCTGTCATCCACCCTCATGGTGTATGGGGGTCATCAGGGCGAGCCCGTGCTGGAGGCTCAGCTCGTTGACGGCACGGTCGTGATCGACTACCGCTTCCCATCTTCCACCCACGGGTATCCGGCCACCGTGGTGTCGGTGCCACTGGAGTTTCATCGACAGTATGACGTGGCAGTGCTGATCTCGGAAACCACAAGCGATCTGGACAGCGCCCCAGCCAACGTCCAAGGCCTCGTTGACCACATGGGGGCCGAACTGGAGAACATAGGGTCGTCCATAACCGTGTCGACCGTCTCGGAGGGCTCCCTGGCAACCTTTCTGAACAGGGGAAACGGTACCCTGATAATCGCTGGCGCATTGGCTCCCGCCCTGTCCGTTACGGTTTGGGACTGGGTGAGGGTGGGAGG
>DUJZ01000162.1 GCA_013329565.1 Methanomassiliicoccales archaeon | reverse complement strand
TCAGAATGATGCTTCGGCTCTCAGGGGACAGGAAGATGCGCAACTGGGCCAAGATCGACAACGGCAAAGGTCAGCCGGACGACTCCCGGATAATGAAGGCTAGGGAGTTCGCGAAAGAGGTGCTGGAAAAGGTCGGTCATAAGGGTTGAGCGCACTCTCCGTAATCTCACTTCTATCGTCATTATATATACAGAATCCAATGACCTGGCAGGTGCGGGGATGGGGAACGGTGACTTTTCCAAAGATGGCGGTGCCGAGCACACCATCACGGCCAGGGACGTCGTGGTCCGATTCGGGAACATACTAGCTCTGGACAACTTCTCCGTCGAGGTCCCCAATGGCATCGTCGGTCTTCTGGGGCCGAACGGGGCCGGCAAGAGCACCTTCATCAAGACCGTGCTGGGCCTGGTCAGCTACGATTCCGGTGACGTCCGGATCAGCGGCATGGACCCCCGGACGGACGTGATGGCCATCCGGGACCGGGTGGGCTACATGCCGGAGCACGATTGCCTCGTCGATACCATGACCGGCCTGGAGCTGGTGACGTACTTCGGTCGGCTCAGCGGAATGACCAAGGAGGATTCCATACCCCGCAGCCACGAGGTGCTCGACTTCGTCGGACTGGGGGAGGAGCGCTACCGTCCCACGGCGACGTACTCCACGGGAATGAAGCAGAGGGTCAAGTTAGCTCAGGCGATAGTGCACGATCCGGAGATACTTTTCCTGGACGAGCCCACGAACGGAATGGACCCCCTGGGCCGGGAGGAGATGCTGGAGCTGATATCGCGCATCGCCGCCTCCAACAAGTCCTTGTTGATCTCATCGCACATCCTGCAGGACATGGAGAAGGTGTGCCAGCATGTCATAATCATCAACGGCGGAAGAGCCATTACGCAAGGGCCGATGTCCGTCCTGCTGGACCAGGGCCGGGACCGCAAGCGGCTGCAGGTGCGCGGCGATCCCAAGGCGCTCCTGGCGTTCACGGACCAGCTCCGCAAGGTCCGCGAGGTCATCTCCGTCTCGGAGGAGTTCGGGCAGATGACCATAATCCTGGTCAACGGAGGGCCGAGCGCCCCCTTGCTGGATATGGCTAAGCTGCATGGGGTGCAGGTGCGTTCGTACGCCCCTGACAAGCTCACCTTGGAGGGGGCGTTCATCCGGTCGGTGACGGAGGGGGCCTGATGGGGCTGGACCCGATCGGCTACAAGCCCTGGAGCGGGGAGCGCACCGAGCACGGCCGCCGTTTCCTGGTGGTCGCGGAGAGCATACTTCGCCACAAGCTCAGGGCCAAGTGGTTCCTGGCGCTGCTCGTGATCGGCACCTTCCTGGTGCACATAATGCCCCTGTTCATCTTCTCGTTGATACCGCACCAGGGGCTGGAGGCGGAGGTGATGAGGAACTACATGGGTGACGGGCTGTACTTCATCTTCGAGGTGATCCTGGTCGCCCTGGTGTGCTCCGACCTGATATCGGAGGACCTGCGCTCCAACTCCTTCATCCTGTACGTGTCGAGGGCCATGGGCGTGAAGGGCTACCTGCTGGGAAAGTGGACGGGTGCTATGATCACGATCGGCCTGTTCACCCTGCTCCCTCCTCTGGCGGTGGCCATCGCCATAACCGCCACCCAGTCCGGTTCCGACTACCTGGGGAGCCTGGCGGTCATCGGGCAGACTCTTCTTGCCGGGGCATGGTCGGCGGCCATGCTGGTGCCGGCCGGCCTGGCCGTATCGTCCCTCACCAGGAAGAAGACCTACGCCTCGGTGGGCACCTTCATGTTCTTCTTCGGAATGATGATCGTCGCCGGGATATTTTCTGGACTGTCGCAGGACTGGAGCATGTTGAACCCGTCCGAGGTGCTGTACCAGAGCCACACCGTGCTCTACGGTCTGGAGCTGTCGGAAAGCGTCAACCGTTACCTGCTGGGGGCCATGGCCTTCCTGCTCACCGTTCCGCCGATGGCCCTGGTCTACTATCGCATAATGCGCAAGGAGGTAGGAAAATGAGCAACGTGGCGGAGGCGCGCCTCCTGTCCAAGTGGTACGGCCAGGTGATCGGCCTCAACAACTTCAGCATCGACGTTCCGAAGGGGATCACCGGCATCGTCGGTCCCAACGGCGCGGGCAAGAGCACCTTCTTCAAACTGCTCACTGGCAACATCAAGACCAACGTGGGGCACCTGCGGGTGCTTGGCGAGGAACCATGGCAGAACCCTGCCCTCCTGGCTAAGATAGGTTTCTGCCCCGATTACGATTTCCTGCCGCCGGACCTCAACGGCCGCGAGTACCTTCGCTTCGTGGCCGGCCTGCACGGAATGGACAGCGTTCGAACGGCGACAAGGGTGAACGACGTGCTTGGAATCGTCAACATGGTCAAGGACGCCGACCGGATCATGGGCGGTTATTCCAAGGGCATGAGGCAGCGCATCAAGATCGCCGGGGCGCTGCTGCACGAACCCCAGCTGCTGCTTCTGGACGAGCCGCTCACCGGCACCGATCCCCTGATCCGCAAGGAGATGATCGATCTGGTGAAGGACCTCAACAAGGTGCACGGTCATGACGTCATAGTCTCCTCGCACGTGCTGCACGAGATAGAGAGGATGACCCACCAGGTGGCGCTGATCTACAAGGGGCGGTCGGTAGCCAGCGGGGACATCTCCGAAATTCGAAGGCTGATGAGCGACCACCCGCACAACATCGTGCTGGAGGGCCGGGGGCTGGTGCCGCTGGCGCAGACGCTGCTGACCAAACCTTACACCTCCTCCATCGAGCTCCGCCCGGACCGCATGGGCATGAACGTCCGGGTGGACCGTCCGGAGGAGTTCTTCGACTCACTTCCGGAACTGGTGGCGGGTACGGGGTGCGAGCTCGAGCGAGTGGAAAGCCTGGACGACGACCTGGAGTCCGTGTTCCGGTATCTGGTGGGGTGATCCCGATGTCCTTCAATCTTATCGGTCTTCGCACGGTGGCGGCCTTCTCCGCCCGCAAGCTGCTCATGAACAGGCGGTGGATGCTGGTCATGCTCCTCGGTGCGCTGGTCGCCCTGGTCATGGGCTACGCGGCGACGGAGGACGGGGCGAACATGGACTTAGCCAGCGATCTCATGGTCATCCTGCTGCTGGCGTTCCTTCTTCCCGTGCTGTCGCTGATCTACGGGGCGTCCATGATCAGGAACGAGATGGACGACCGCAGCATCGTGCAGGTCATAACCGCTCCGCTGGACCGCAGGATATCCTATCTGGGGTACTACATCGGACTGGTGATGGTGCTGTGCCTGTTGATCACCGTGGTGACCGTCATCGGCGGACTGGCCTTCCTGATGTTCTCGCCGGAGCGGACGGGCGGAGCGCAGCTCATCATAACCTTCATCGCCCTGCAGTACCTGGGCGTGATGGTCTACTCGGCATTGTTCCTGTTCATCGGGACGCTGATCAAACAGCCGATATACCTGGGGCTGTTCTACATATTCATCTGGGAAGGCTTCGTAACCTCCGTTCCCGGCTCCATCGGCATGCTAACCATCCGTCATCAGCTGCAGGTGGTAGGGTCAGAGCTCACCGAATTCGGCTCCATCGCCTGGACCACCGGCGACTGGGCGGTGTCGATACTGGCTTTGGTGGTGGTGACCGCCGTGCTGGTGCTGGCCGGTGCTTTCGTGTTCAGGCAGGAAGAGGTGGCATGACCCCGCCATCTGAATTGGCGACCGGTCCTGTAACTGGTTAATGTAAAAACGCCGTATATCAGTTAGAATTAACGTAGCCATATATTTATATGAACTTAAGCTATATTTAAGTTAACGACGCGCCAGGTCAAGCTAACCAAGAACCGGGACAGCACCCAGATGATCATTCCTAAGGAGTACTGCAATAAATATGGGTTCAGGTCCGGTCTGGAGATATTCATGGAGGCGAGGAAGGGACGGATGTCCTCCTGGCGTAACACGTCTTCTATCGTCCGCCCGATCTAAAGGAGGTCACCAGGAAGGAATGGCCGAAGTTCGGCTTCCCGTTGATGTGGAACACCGATCTGGTCGAGATGGCAGGCATCATGGGAAAGCTGGGGGCGGGGGACGAACGGAGGGACGAAGCGGTCGAGGCGGTCCTGTCCAAGCAGGGCGAGAACGGCCGCTGGAAGCAGGAGAACCAATTCTCCGGAAGGTTCATAACCACCGTGGAGACCGATGGTCGGGAAAGCAGATGGGTGACGCTGAACGTCGTACGCGCCTTTAGGTCACTGATGGAGTAACGTCGCTCAGGATGAGATCAGAACGGCTCATGGCAGTAAATGCATTCGTCCGTGTACTGAGGGTTCCCCCGGCTGCATCTGGGGCAGACCTTCTGCTTTACCTGTCCGAACAGAAATGGCCGGCCGCAATTCGTGCATCGACCCACGCCATCCTCGCATACGGTGTGACAGACCTGACATTCTTTCATGGAAGTACCTTCATCTGCGCCAAGCGCCGGTTCCCGCAGAGGGTTCGCTCTCAGCGGACTTAATGTTTCCCACCTCCGAACGTTGCGAAGGCCCGATGAACATCGCCAACGACGTGCCCTGTCGCATTCTGGGCATCCGGCGATAGCCATCAAACTATGAGCGCCTCATTCCACCCCTCTCATT
>DUJZ01000001.1 GCA_013329565.1 Methanomassiliicoccales archaeon | reverse complement strand
CGTCGATAAGTCGATTCCTTCCGTTCCGCCTCATCCAGCCTCAAGGCCAGATCGTCCGTGTCGCAGTGCTTGAATATGGCCCGCTCCGCAGTGGAAAGGCGGACGCCATCTATTATGCTGCCATGGTTCAGTTCGTCCGAGATAATGAGGTCGCCCTTGCCCACCAGCTGAGGTATCAGCCCGGCATTGGCGGCGAACCCGGTCTGGTAGACCAGGGACGCGGGACGACCTTTGAACTTTGCCAAACGTTCCTCTAGCTCCAGGTGGAGGTCCATGGTACCGGCTATCGGCCGCACGGAGCCGGAACCGACGCCGTGGGTATCGACCGCTCGCTTGGCAAGCTCCTTCATGTGCGGGTGGTTGCTCAGGCTGAGATAGTTGTTGGAGCAGAACATGAGCACCCTCTTCCCGTCCACGTTGCACCAGGGCGTGCTCGCCCCCTGCAGCATGGCTATGCGCCAGTCCAGTGACTGATCGACAAGGTCCTGGTACTCCTTCTTGAGGAACGAGGTAGGGTCTCTCATATAGTTATCCCGGTTCAGGAGGGTCTAGCGGTCGGATTAATCTATCCTCTCTAGAGCTTTCCTTCGGCCCTGCGCTTTCGAAGCTTTTCGAACATGTCGTCCGCCAGCAGCTCCAGGCTCCACGCGGCCTTCCAGCCCCAGTCCTGCGCGGCGCGGGAATCGTCCATGGAGTCCGGCCAGGAGTCCGCGATCGCCTGCCGGAAGTCAGGCTCGTAGCTGATGATGAAACCGGGGCTGCGTTCTTTCACGATCTCGGCGAGCTTCGCCGCGGAGAAGCTCAGTCCGTTCAGATTGTATCCCAGCCTGGTCGTTAGACGCTCCGCGGGGGCTTCCATGATCTCTATGGCGGCGTTGATGCAATCGGGCATGTAAATCATCGGAAGGGCCGTCCTCTCGTTCACGAAGCAGGTGTAACGGTTGCTGCGCACCGCCTCGTAGAATATCGCAACCGCGTAATCGGTCGTCCCGCCGCCGGGTGGCGTCTCGGCGCTGATTATGCCGGCGTAGCGGACGCTCCTGACGTCCACGCCGTACTTGCGGTGATAGTAATCGCAAAGAAGTTCGCCGGCCACCTTCGTCACGCCGTACATGGTGGTCGGCTGCAGGACGGTGTCCTGCGGCGTGTTCAGGTGAGGGCAGTTGTTTCCGAAGACGGCGATGGAGGAGGGCCAGAACACCTTGATGTTGCGTTTCCGGGCGATCTCCAGCACGTTGATCAGGCCGTTCATGTTGAGGTCCCAGGCGAACTGGGGATCCTTTTCCCCCACGCCGGATAGGACGGCCGCCAGATGGTAGATGGTCCCCACGTCGTGCTTCTCGCATAGAACGTCGATCCGCTTTGCGTCCAGAACGTTCCCGGTCTCGTACGGCCCGGACTCCAGTATCTCCTTGGAGGGCGTCCGGCTGTGGCCGACCCCTATGACGTTCTTTCCGCCGAATCGCTTCCTCAGCTCCAGGATGAGCTCCGAGCCTATCTGGCCGGTAGCGCCCAAGACCATGATCTTCTTGCTCAAGGGAACACCTTTGTTGACGAACGTTCCGGGAACGCCTGCCGAGAATTTAAACCATAGAATGACAAGGGTTGGCACGAAAAAATGGAAAAGGGCGGCCGGGCAGGCCGCCCTGTTTGGAGCTTATTGCTTCTTCGCAGCCTTCATCTCGGCCTTCTTGCGCATCTTCTCCTCGCGGCCCTCCCTCTGCAGGCGGCCGGGGGCCCACCAGGCCTTCTTGCCCATTACGGCTAGCCCGGCAGGCACGATGTAGGTCCGCACGACCATCGCATCCAGGAGTATGGCGACGGTCAGGGCGAAACCGAACTCCTGCAGCATGGCGTTGCTGGAGAGCATCATCGCCCCGAACGCACCGGCCATGATCAGGGCCAGAGCGGTAATTATCCCGCCGGTCCAGTCCACCGCGTCGACCACCGCCTCCTTGGTGTCCTTGCCCTTGTGTATCTCCTCACGGATGCGGGTAAGGATGAAGACGTTGTAGTCAACCCCGATGCCCATCAGCATGACGAACAGTATGAGCGGGATCAGCCACAGCACCGGCAGGCTGAGCAAGGTGCCGAACACGAAGTAGGTGAGGGCGAAGGCCCAGCTGATGCTCATGGCGATGGATATGACCGCGAATGCCGGAAGCAGTATCGATCCGAGCACTATCATCAGCACGATGAATATGCCCACGACCACCAGTATCTCGACCTTGAAGAACTCGGAGTCGGTGTACTCCGCCGTGTCATAGAGGGCGGCGGTCACTCCCCCGACATATATCTCCGAGTTGGCCAGCTGAGGTTCCTGGGCCTTCAGGTCCACGAGCTCCTCCCTCATGTCGCTGATGAAAGCGACCGAGGCGGCGCTCTGCGGCTGTTCCGACAGCACGACGGTCAGGAGCACGCTGCGGTTGTCCTCTCCCAAAGCGGAGAGCATGGCGGACACGACCTGGTTCCTTTGCTCATCGTCCAGATCGTCCAGGTTACGGTAGTCGACCAGCTCCCCGAAGGGACGGGTGATCCCGGTGACCTTCTGCACCTCCGATTGCGATGCCACGGCAATGGTGACGTTCTCTATAGCATCCAGATAAGCGTAGTTGAAGTCCGTCCCATCGTACACCACCACGTCCCCGGTGATGACTATCTGGGTGGGCTGTATGCTGCCCGCGCCGAAGTCCTCGGTCATGGCCTTGATGCCGTCGATGCTCTCCGAGTCCCCCATCGCCCCGATGAAATCGAAGCTGGTCTCGGCGGTTAGGAACATGTAGGTCGAGGGGACGGTGACCAGAACGGCCACGATCAGGACCACCTTGGCGTGATTGACGGAGAAGGTGGCCGCCTGATGAAAGTAACCGTGGTTGCCGGCGGCCTTCCTGGCCATGAACTTGTCCCTGTAGGCTTCCCACCGCTTCCCGGTGGTCGGCCAGAACATCCGGTTGCCGACCAGCATGAGTATGGACGGGATGAGGGTCAGGGCGACAAGGAGCGCGATGATGATGGCGCCGCTGATGATGAATCCCATCGACTTCACGAACGCGAAGTCCGCGGTGGTCATGGCCAGGAACGCTATGATGACCGTGGAGGCGCTGGTGGCCACGGATTCACCGGCCCAGGTGATGGCGGTGTGCACTGCCTTCTCGCGGTCCGCCCCCCTCATCCTCTCCTCCCGGTAGCGGGTGACGATGAAGATGGAATAGTCCGTCCCGACGCCCATCAGCAGGGCGAAGAGCATGGTCGACACCATGTAGTTCACGTCCATCACCAGGGAGGCGAGAACGAACACCATGGCCTGGCTTATGCCGATGGCAACGCCGACGGCCCCGAGCGGAAGGAACTGCCCGACCACCGTTCTGAAAAGGTAACCCATCAGCACCAGGATGACCACGATGGTGATCGGTTCGATCAGCATCATGTCGTTGACGGACTGTTCCTCCAGATCACTGGCGATGGCCGCCTCGCCCGTGACGTACGTTCTCACTTCAAGGCCAGCAAAGTCGGGGTCGTCCTTGACGTCCGCAATTATGGCACGGATATCGTCGACCATATCGGTCATGGGGGTCTCGCCGGTATCCGTCATGTACCCCGCGCCCACGCTGAACGAGATCATCATCATCATGGTGCGGTTGTCCGGGGATACGAAACCGGTCACGAGCTGGTCCGGCAGGGCGATCGGATAGGTGTCCAGGGTGTTGGTGGTGATTATGTTGGCGACCAAGGAGGCGATCCCGATCTGGGTAGTGAGGTTGGAGTAGTTCGGCCCCAGGTCGTACACCTCCTGCAGGAAGGTAACGTTAGAGATCCCGGCCATAGTGGAGATCATGCCCAGGGTGAAGGCGTGGACGGCCGCAGGGCTGTTGAAGGTGGTCTGGTTGAACCCGCCCACTACCGCAAGCATCAATTGTTGATAGGTGGCGTCCAAAGAAAGGTTGGACACAAAGGAGGGAGCGACCGCGTTCACGCAGTACTCACCACGGGCCACGGGGTCGGCCACCAAGGACGAATCAATGGAGGTGGCGTTCCAGACGTTGGCGAACGCTCCGTAGTACCCGAAGGTCATGGCGCTCATGTTGGCGTCCATCTGCGAGGAGTACGTATCGAGGGCGGCCATGGTGGCCGTGTAAGCGTAAGCAGAAGCGTTGGTCTCGTTCATGTCCGATACGAAATAATTAGTCCAGGCCTGGACATGCATGGCCGGTACCCCCCAGAACAGGAAGGCGGTCTGGTTGACCTCTTCCTCGGCCATGTACATCTGGGGTCCTAGCTCGTTGACGGCCATGTACAGA
>DUJZ01000013.1 GCA_013329565.1 Methanomassiliicoccales archaeon | reverse complement strand
TCCTCACCGCCGAGGAGGCGGTGCTCAAGATAGGTCCCGGGAGAACGGTCTTCCTGGGCACCGCGTGTGGTGAGCCTCAGGCGCTAGTGAAAGCGCTGCTCGCCAAGTCCTACGCCATGATCGACAGCGAGGTCATCCAGGCGTTATCGCTAGGTCAGACGTTCTACGCCGAGGACCAGTTCCGCGACCAGTTCCGCCTGAACGCCTTCTTCATCGGCCCCAGCGTGAGGGAGGCGGTGAACGAGGGGAGGGCCGATTATACCCCGGTCAATTTTTCTGACATCGAGCGTCTGTTCTCCAGCGGGCTGAAGCCGGTGGACGTGGCGTTGATCCAGGTCTCCCCGCCGGACGACGACGGGTATTGCAATCTGGGCGTCTCGGTGGACATCACCATGTCCGCCGCCATGCACGCTGATGTCGTCATAGCCGAGGTCAATCCTAACATGCCCCGCCTGGGCGGGGACAGCCGGCTGCACATGAAGGAGATCGACCACTTCGTGGAGAACGACCAGCCCATCCTGGAGTTCACCGGGGACGGGGAGGACTCACGCACCGCGCCGCGCATCGGAAAGCATGTTGCCGAGCTCATCCCGGACGGGGCGACGATACAGATCGGCTACGGCAACGTTCCCGATGCGATATTGGCGTACCTGGACGAAAAGAAGGACCTGGGCGTTCACACCGAAATGTTCTCCGACGGGATCATAGACCTGGTGGAGAAGGGTGTCATCACAGGTAAGAGGAAGGGCTTCCACGAAGGCAAGATCGTGTCGTCGTTCTGCATGGGCAGCAGGCGCCTCTACGAGTTCATCGACGGCAACGAGATGTTCGAGATGTATCCGTCGTCGTATACGAACGATCCATGCAACATCTCCCGAAACAACAACATGATCGCCATAAACTCCGCTCTGGAGGTGGACCTCACCGGTCAGGTGTGCACGGACCAGATCGGACATCGCTTCTACTCCGGTATCGGCGGTCAGGCCGACTTCACGCGGGGAGCCGCGCGTTCCCCGGGTGGAAAAGCGATAATCGCCATGCCCTCCACCGCCCAGCATCACACCATCTCGCGCGTCGTTCCGACGCTTTCGACCGGAGGAGGGGTCACTACCACCAGGGGCGACGCGCAGTTCGTGGTGACCGAGTTCGGGGTGGCCGACCTGCGCGGGAGGAGCATAATGGAACGGGCGTTGTCGCTCATCGGCATCTCGCACCCCCGCTTCCGCGCCGAGCTCCTGATGCACGCCAAATCCCTCCATTACGTTTACCAGGACCAGTTGGAGGCCGGATACGTTGGCATCTATCCGGAGCAGTACGAGTCCGTACGGGTAGTAGCCGACGTGGAGATGTACTTCCGGCCGGCGAAGCCGACCGACGAGCCGATGCTCAAGGAGATGTTCTATTCCTTGTCCAGGGACACCGTCTACAACCGGTTCATGGGCCTCAAGCGCAGCATGCCCCATCGGGAGCTGATGCACATCGTCAACATCGATTACGATACCAGGATGACCGTCTGCGGCTTCGTGAACGAGGATGGCGTATGGTCGATGACCTCTTTCGCCATGTACGATCTCGACAAGGCGTCCAACACCGCCGAGATATCCTTCGCGGTGAGCGACAGGTGGCAGAACAAGAGGATCGGAACGATGCTCATGGACATGATGATCGCCATCGCCCGGGACCGCAAGATAAAGGCGTTCACCGCCGAGCTGCTGGGGGAGAACATGCGCATGCTGGACCTCTTCTACCGCACCGGCCTCAAGGTGGAGACCAGGCTGATGGAGGACACGTACCTCGTGACCATCGACCTATGGTCGAAGTGAGCCGCAGTCCGGGCATGACGGGTTGCGCGTGAAGACGACCTCGTCCACCTGTCCGCTCCTGAGGTCCAGGAACAGGGCGCGGCCGTTGGGCGCCTCCCCTATTCCGGTTATTATCTTGATCACTTCCATCGCCTGCATCGAGCCGATGACCCCGGCCGCCGCCCCCAGCACCGGAACGCCGCTCCAGCGGTTCGGCAGCGATGGAAAGGCGCATCTCAGGCACGGCCCGCCGGGAACGATGCTGAGGACGTGACCGGAGAATCCTTCCACCGCCCCGTGCACCAGGGGGATCTTCCTTTCCAAACATATCCGGTTCAGCAGGTATCGTCCCTTGGGATTGTCCAGGCAGTCCACGGCCAGGTCGGCGTTCTCCAGGATGAAGGACGTCTCCTCCTCCAGCTTCATCGGCAGCGCTTCGATGTCCACGTCGGAATTCAGCGCTTCCAGCTTCCTGCGCGCCGATTCCACCTTGTAGCGGGGTAGCAGCGCATCCTCCTCGAAGTGGATGACCTGGCGGTTCAGGTTGGACGGCTCGGCGTGCTGGTCGTCGATCAATATCAGCTTGCCAACGCCGGCCGCGGCCAGGTACTGGCAGACCGGTGAACCCAGTCCTCCCACCCCGACCACGGCCACGCTGGCCTGGGAAAGCTTCTCCTGGGCCTGAGGTCCGAATCCAGGAATGGACAGCTGGCGGGCGTACCGGTCCTTCATGCCCATCAAGATGTTCATCGGCGGATATAACAGATGCTCCCTTCCCTAGCCGGTATGAAAAAATTCTCCGTGGTAAGATATATAAAGAAAATTTACCTCCCGACTGGCGGGGATCATTGGTGGAAACGGTGATCGAGGTTAGGAACCTCTTTAAAAAATACGATGACCTGGTGGCCGTGAACGGCATCGACCTGGACGTCAACGCCGGGGAGGTCTATTCCATCCTCGGGCCGAACGGCGCCGGGAAGACGACTA
>DUJZ01000152.1:1472-3980 GCA_013329565.1 Methanomassiliicoccales archaeon | reverse complement strand
TCGATGGCCTCGGCCATCTTCTCGTGGTCGTCCGGCCTTTCGATATAGATGGTATGGGGGTCCGCGTCGTCCACGCCCATGGCCCTGGCGAACGTATCGACGTACTTCACCAGCCCCAGCTTCTCGTATTCCTCGAAGCCGGACATGATGAACCGCATCTCGTCGCGCACGTCCTTCGGGGTTTTATCCGTGAGCACGATGATGGCCGGAATGCCCTTCCGCAATCCCTCCATGATGAAGGTGTTGGCCATGACCTCCTTGCCGACGAACGGCGGGCCGTGGATCATGATGTTGGAGCCGATGGGCATGCCGCCCAGCAGCAGGTCGTCGAAGCGCGGGATGCCGGTCTTGACCTTGCGCTCCTGGATCTCGAGAGCGCGCTCCTTCTCCCGGTAGGTGATCTCGTCCTCGATCAACCCCTGCTCCCTCAGGCGCAATTCCTCCTGCTTGGCCAGGACGTACTTCTCCTTGGCCCGGAGCGCATCCTCCTTGTTGGCCACCTCGGCCTTCAGGGCTTCCAGCTTCTTCAGGAGCTCGGCCTCTTCCAGGCCTCCGGTCTCCCGCTTCATCTCATTGAGCTTGTGGCGCTCCGCGGTGTAGACCTTCTCCCGGTACATCAGGTCCTCCTCCCGGCGGATCAGTTCGTCCTCCTTGTAGGTGACGGCCTCCCGGATGCGGTCCAGCTCATCCTCCTTCTCCTTGAGCTGGATGCGCAGTTCGTCCGCCTCGTTCTTCAGGGTGAGGAACTCCCTTTCCTTGGACTGGAGGACCTCCAGTTTGCTGAGCAGGTCGGCGCTGATCGTGCCTCCGCCATTGCGCAGCACGGAAAGCTCGTCGTCCTTGAGCTTCAGTTCGATCTTGATCTTGGCCAGGTCCTTCTCCAGGCTGGCACTTCTTGCTGACATCTCATCGCCAGCGCGCTTCCACTGTTCCTCCTTGTCCTTGAGCTCAGAATGGTAGCGCTCGAGAAGCTCCTTCTCCCGGCTCTCCATGAGCTCATTGATACTGTTGGAGACCTTGCCGTTCTGGGGCAGCTCAAGGAGCCGGTCCCGTTCGGCGATTAGCGATCGGATCCTTTCAACGGTGCCGCCTTCCGCATCGTCGGCTCCGTCCGCGGCCAGTAGCCCCCTGACCGCGGCCAGTTCCGCCTCGTAGCGGGTGAGGCGCTCCTTCAGGTCGGCCAGTTCGTCCTCGGGGATCACGTCCCCTCCCTCTCCCAGCCAGGATAGTAAGGTCGAGCCCTCCCCCTCTCCGTCCAGCCATTTGCTTAGGCGTTCCACGTCGGCCTGTTCGGCGATGGAGCTATCCTTGTCGACAGCGGCATGCTCCGTCCGAGCCTCCGATCGGTCCTTCCCGCTGGCCATTATTCCTCAGCATCCCTAACCAGATCGTTATCCAGTTCAGACCGTATAGCACTGTCCAGTTCCGTATTTAATATTTTAGTGGCGTTTGCCGACATCCGGCCGCGGCGTCTATTACCAACTGGCGGTCCCATCATCGATCCTGACGTAAATATGCTTTTAATCCCTAACTCCCGGGTTTTGATAACTAGCCCGACGATCTATTGATGTTCTTCAATGCTGGCTATGCGAACGTTTATCTACTAACATAGTTATACCTATTATGTATGTCCTATATCGTCCACCAGAAGGTCAAAGGGAAGGTGTACGCCTACGAGGCGGAGTCGTACTGGGACAGCGAGAAGAAGCAGCCCAGGCAGCGCCGGCGCTACCTGGGCGTGGTGGACGAGGAAGGGAAGATCGTCGAGAAGAACTTCCAGCGGGACATCAAGAGCGCCAAGGATTACGGTCCGAGCTATCTGCTGGACAGGATCGCCGGCGAGCTCAGGCTGCGCAAGAAGCTCGTGGACGCCTTCGGGGCGCAGGGCGAGGAGGTCCTCGCCCTGGCCATGGCCAAGGTCATCAAGCCCGATTCGCTTCGCAACCTGCATCGTGTGCTCGACGATTCCTTCCTGCCGGAGATGTGCTCCCTGAAAGGGGAGTACACCTCGCAGCGCATGTCCAGGCTCATCGAGGAACTGGGCGGAAAGGAGGCCGCCATGGCCTCCTTCTATGCGTCGCTCGTTCGTCCGGAGGAGGAGGCGCTGGTGTACGACATAACCTCGCTGTCGTCGTACTCCAGGAACCTGGAGTGGCTCGAGTACGGCTACAACCGGGACGGCATGGACCTTCCGCAGGTGAACTTAGGTTTGGTGGTCTCGCTGGAGAGCAGGATGCCCCTGCTGCTGAAGCTCTTCCCCGGCAGCGTGACGGACGTGGTCACGCTGCGCAACCTTGCCGAAGAGATCAGGTCGATCGGCGTCGCCGATTGCATGTTCATCCTCGACCGGGGGTTCTACAGCGAAGGGAACATAGAGCTGCTCAAGCAGGCAAACATAGACTTCATCATGCCCCTGCCCTTCGGTCGCAAGGTCGGGAAGGGATTGATCTCGGAGACGAACGCCAACATAACGAACGCGGACAACGCACGGATGTTCAAGGACGAGGT
>DUJZ01000152.1:0-1460 GCA_013329565.1 Methanomassiliicoccales archaeon | reverse complement strand
GGAGTCGGAGGAGCATCAGACGTTCTACCGTCACCTGCTCGACATCGAGCAGGTGCTGGAGGGCATGACCGTCCATCGAGGCAATCCGATGCAGACCTTCAAGGACGCCGCCGGACGCTTCGCCTGCTACTTCGAGTGCACGGTGCAGGACCGCGTCCTGCACCTGAAACGTCGGCAGAATGCGATAGCGCAGGCGGAGAACCGCTTCGGCAAGATGATCCTGCTCTCGTCCAAGGCGGCCGCCTGGGACGATGTGCTTTCGCTCTACCGTCAGAGGGACGAGGCGGAGAAGCAGTTCGACCAGCTCAAGAACGAGCTGGAGCTGCTGCCGTTACGCATCCGGAAGACCGTCTCGTTGCGCGGCCTGCTGTTCATCTTCTTCGTGGCGTTGCTGATCCGGGTGCATCTGATGAACCGGGCCAGGGAGGCGGGCCTGCTGGCCCGCCAGTCGGTGGACGACATGCTCTTCGAGCTGTCGAAGCTCAGGGCGGTCAGCACCGGCGGGCGCTGGATGCTGACCGAGGTGACGAAAAGGGTAAGGACGCCGCTGGAGAGGTTGAAGATCCCGGTCCCTGTCGGTGTTGACGCCTAGTTATAACCCGCGAGGAGTTTGGGATCTCACTCTCCCATCATCATCTTGAACAAATCTCCGAATATTGTTTTCCTGAGCCGAATCGTAAAAGAATGCTACGGTCAAATAATTCTGAACGAAGTTGTTCTTTCCAAACATTTGCGTTCCTGGATTATTGGCCTTGATTAACTTCAAGTGGTCCTGATTTATTTTTCTACCGAAGTCTTCCGGCCCCTTTTTCTTCAAACAGCCCCGGTGAAATATAAATTCGAGGGCGTAGAGTATCATAGGACAGGTTCGGTTTACTTTTTTCAGTACCTTGTTCATCACCATTGGAAAGCTTTGAGATCGGATTTCCTCAAAGTTAAGCTGCCGAATAATATCCTGATTTAATATCGCAATATCAAAATGCCCCCGACGATAACGAGAATTGTCGGCCATCAACTGTAAGTCTGTTCCTTTCATACTACATTTGAAAGGCGTTGGGTACTCCATATGGATGATTCTGTGATTTTTTTCATCACGGTCCTTAGCCATATAATCCCCGGTTTCAGAAGTGAAAAATTGATAAAACTTGCATACAAGATCATTTTCGGTAAAATAGTTATAGGGATATTTCTGAAAATCGTAGCACAGTTTCTCAATGCTAGAATCGACTGCCCTGACAATATCTGAGTTACTTTTTTCCTCAATCTCATTCGAATCCAATCCCAACACCCCATGTTAATGGGAGTAGGCGTCTAACTTCTCTTTCATTTTTCCGTATACGCGAAACGGTTTCTCTGATTTCGCATTCATCTTCAGATAATGTAAAGAACCCTTGCTGTAACCGGCTTTCATCCAATTGTAATAACTGATTGCCAGGACCTTATCACGTAGTTCTGGCGTA
>DUJZ01000052.1 GCA_013329565.1 Methanomassiliicoccales archaeon | reverse complement strand
AAACCGACAAATGCATATACCATCCTCTCTCCTCCCCACATCAATCTTGGACCCTTGATCTTGAGGTCGATCCCATGGCGCTGTACATCAACATGAAGGTGCTGGAGAACGAGGACGGAAGCGGAACCCTCGAACTGTGGAAGAGGGGGTCCATAACCTGTACCCACCTACTAGGGACATTGAAATACGAAAACAAGGACGAAAGGGACGTCCTGCTGGACATGCTAATGAAAGGTCATCCCGAGATCAGCTTCATGGAGAAGGACAACCCCACGGGATGCTTCGTCGACAACTACTACAAATGGCCTCAGCGCGGCCCCATCTCGAGGTGAAGGCATGCTCATCACCTTGACGGTCAAGAACGAGCTTCAGGGCGGGCACATTCACCTGGCCAAGGTGGACATGGACGGGGAGAAGGAGATCGGTTCGTTGCATTACGAGAACGAACAGGACAAGGAATGGCTGCTCAAGGTGCTCATGGACGGTCATCCGAACGTCTCGTTGATGGGCGCCGACGAGAAAGCGGCCGAGGCGCCGGAAGGGGAGTACAAGCCCTGCTGCTTCTTCGGGGCCATGATCGACGCGATGTACGAAGCGGATCAGAAGAACAACCCTTCCTGAGAGGCGGCCGTCATCTCCTGCGCACCCCGGATCAGTGAGGTATTCCTTCAGATCATTATGAGCACCAGGTACGCCAGGTAAATGGACAGCAGTATGGCGCCCGTGGTCCGGTTCAATTTCCTCTTCAGGTACATGAAGGAGACCAAGGTAGCGTACATGACCAGGGTGACCGGCAGCGCCAGGGTGTAAAAGTCGCCCGGGATGGGGACCGGGGAGAACAATCCAGCCAATCCTAGGACCAGTAAACTGTTGGAGATGTTGCTGCCAAGAACATTACCAAGTAGCAGGTTCGTCTCCAGGCGGCAGGCCGATGATAGGGAAACGGCCAGTTCCGGCATGGTGGTGCCCAGGGCCACCACCGTCAGGCCGATGGTGAACTCGTCCACTCCAAGCTCAGTGGCCAGTCCTACTCCGCCATTCATGACCAGATCGGAGCCGAGGATCAGGAGGACGAGCCCGCCAACTATGTAGACGAGCATGCGCCATCTCTCCATCGTGGGACGTCCCTCCACCTGTTCTATCCTCTTCGCCGCACGCTCTACCTTGGCCGATCTAAGCACGAAATAATTGAAGGCCACGGCCGCCGCGATCAGCACCAGGGCGTTGTCGAGGCCTATCATCCCGTTATAGCCCATGGCGGCGACCACCAGAATCGACACTATGAGGAACACCGCCTCCCTCCTCAGCAAGGTCATCCCGGAGGCGATCGGGCAGATTATGCAGGCAGCGGCCAGCACCACTCCGATGTTCGCAACGTTGGCCCCTATCACGTTCCCGAAGGAAATTGACGGGTCGCCATCTATACTGGAGATCAAGGCCAGTGACGCTTCCGGGGCCGAGGTGCCCAAGGCCACCACCGTCAGACCGATGATGAACGTGCTTACGCCCAGCGACGCCGCCAGAGCCGACGCTCCTTTAACGAGCCAGTTGGCTCCGACGATAAGGAGCGCGAGACCGCCCAGGAGGTACAGGATATCCACGAACATGTGTCAAGGAACGAAGCCCTTTCGGACTATCTATAATAAATAGATGGCGTATCAGCCGCCGTGAAGTTCATCGTCGAGACTTACGGATGTACCATGAACCAGGGGGAGTCGGCCGAGCTCGCCGCCCACCTCTGTTCGCTAGGGCATCAGCAGGTCATCGACGAGAATGAGGCGGACGCGGCGCTCATCAACACCTGCGTGGTGATCGAACCCACGGAAAGGAAGATACTCCGGCGTCTTCGCCATCTCCGGGACGAAGGGAAGCAGCTCATCATAGTGGGCTGCATGGCTTCGGTGAGCCCGGGGCAGTTGCGAGAGGAGTTTCCAGATGCGCTGATCAGCGGCACCTCGGGCTATCCACGCTTCATGAACTTGCTGGAGGGCGAGTTCCAAAGGTGCGGCGAGGCGATATCGTCCGGGAGCCCGGGGCAGATGGTCCTTCCGATCGCTCAGGGATGCAACGGCTCCTGCTCCTACTGCATCACCAAGCTGGCCCGGGGAGACCTGGTCAGTTATCCTTTGAAGGAGCTGGTGCGCCGGGCTGACCAAGCCTTGGTTCAGGGGGCCAAGGAGATATTGGTGACCTCGCAGGACACCGCCGCCTACGGCATGGACGGCAACGACCGGTTGCCGGACCTTCTCAAGGCCATTTGCGATCTTCCCTACGACTTCCGGATCCGGGTGGGGATGATGAACCCCGACAATCTGACCGAGGTCCTGGACGGAACGATCGAAGCGTACCGCCATCCCAAGGTCTATCGGTTCCTACATCTGCCCGTCCAGAGCGGCAGCGACCGCATCATCAGGGAGATGGGGCGGGCCTACACCTCCGGGGCGTACATGTACATGGTCCAAAGGATGCGCTCCTCGCTTCCCGATCTCACGTTATCCACCGACGTCATAACCGGCTTTCCCGGAGAGACCGAGGACGATCACCGAACGACCGTAGCGCTGATGGAACAGCTCAGACCGAACATCATCAACGTCACCCGGTTCTCCCGCCGCCCGGGCACGGTGGCCGACCTCATGAAGGGACAGGTCCCCGGATGGGTCTCCAAGGAGCGTTCCCGGGAACTGACCCGTCTGCGCTTTCGCATCTCCTCGGAGATCAACGCATCCAAGGTCGGGCTTAGTTACTCGGTCCTTATCGATGAAAGGGGAAAGGGAAGCAGCGTCATGGCCCGCACTGACGATTACCTGCCGGTGGTCATCCATGGCGATCACCAGCTATGGCAGCGGGTGAACGTGAAGATAACCGGATGCGCCTCGACACATCTCTACGGGGCGATGGTCCCAGGGATGGAAAATTAAATAGGGGATATCGCATCGAGGTCAACTATAGCCCCGTAGTGTAGTGGTCAATCATGCTGGCCTTTGGAGCCGGTGACTCCAGTTCGAATCTGGACGGGGCTACCACTTCTCTCATTCCACTGCAGCAAAGGGATTTTATCCCCTCTCGGACATGAGCCGTCCGTGGAAGCGAGCTGCCTTCTAGAACTGGACCTGGGGAGCGAGGAACGCGCCCGCAACGTCAACCGCTCTTTGGAGATGGACAACGGGGATCACGCCAGGTCCTGGGTGGAAGGTCCCGTTCTCAAGGTGGAGTGCCAGGCCAGGAGCCTGATGTCCCTGCTCCGCACGATGGAGGACCTCATGGCCTGCCTGAAGGTGGCCGAGGAGATAACGGGCGTAGAGGACTAGGCGCCTTCCCGCACCTTCACGGCCACGCCCTTCTTGAAGCACAGCATCTCCTCGCGGGTGAGCTGCGCCCTTCCGATCGCGACCAGATTGTCGTCCTTGTCCACCACCATGACCTCGTCCTGCAATCGTATATCTGGATCAGCGTCGGTCACGAACGAGCAGAAGACGTTCTTGCCTTGCTTGTTGAACTCCACCGCGTCGTCCAGTATGGTGACCCTCATCCTCGGTGCCGGGATGCCTTTCATCAATCTCCTTGCTCCCGCGGGGCGGAGGGTCATGAAACCATCCTCGGCCCTCATGGAGACGACGTGCTCGCCGTCCACGAGCACGTTCCGGATGCGGTCCACGTTCTTTGATTTGACCAGGCTGACGTTACCGGAAAGGAGCGCGTCCGCCGCGCCTTTGCCGAACTGGTAGTCGGCCACGGCCCGCACTCTGGCCATGTCGATATCGAAGGTGCCCTTCCCCTGGGAGAACATCTTAAGGAACTCCAGCGTCTCGTCGCCGTCCCATATGGCGCCCATCTTGTAGCCGTGGGTATGCGCCAGCTCCTCCATCAGCTCCTTCGTCCGTTCCACGGTCTGCTGGTCCTGGTGCTTCGGGAACAGCGATTGGGATATCGGGTAGATCTCGTCCAGCTCGATGGGCACCGGTCCGAAGGGCGATATGACGTGGAAGTGTGCGTCGCTTATCTCGAGTATCGAATCCATGGCCGGGCGCAACGTTCTCGAATAGGGCTTCTCCGGCTCCTCGAAGGTGATCCCCACCTCGGTCCTGGGGTGCTCATACCTCTCCGTGGACCGCTTGTGGAATCTGAGG
The DNA here is from genome assembly GCA_013329565.1 of Methanomassiliicoccales archaeon. Classification (GTDB taxonomy): domain Archaea; phylum Thermoplasmatota; class Thermoplasmata; order Methanomassiliicoccales; family UBA472; genus UBA472; species UBA472 sp8940u. The sequence continues at coordinate 6,459 of DUJZ01000052.1, read as the reverse complement.
AACGCCGGGCGATTCAACGTTTCCGGGCCGGTGTAGAACAGGGCGTGCTCCCTGGACAACGGTTCGTACCTCTCCAGGAACTCCTGATGCTTGCCTAGCGCTCTCAGAGCATCCAGCAGCGCCGGGTGCGAGCGGCAGCGCCTCTCCACCAGCTCCCAGATGTCCCCTTCCATTATCGCCCTCTTGACCCTCTCCAGTTCCATCTTGGACACCCAGAGGTTGTGCCTGGCGATGAGGGCCGTCCGCTTGGCCGGAGGCAAGGCCTTGATCTCCTCGAGGTCGTGACCATGGCAGGCCGGGCAGTTGCATTCCAACGCCTTCATATCCGCCAAACGGAACGTTCCCTCCAGGAACATGAAGCGGTCGTCCCGGGCGAACTTGGCATAGGAGGCCGAGTCGAACATGTCGCATCCGAGGAGCACGGCCAAAGCGAAGAGCATGGGGTGACCGGCGCCGAAGAGATGAACTGGCCTATCGGGCCGCAGCCCCTTCTTGGCCGCGACGATGACGTCGACGAGTTCCGCGAAGCGATAGGTTTCCATCAGGGGAACGACGCCCCCCACCGGGTTCACGTCCACTCCCATTTCCGAGAGCCGCTTGGCGCACATCTCCCTGAGATCGGGATGGATCGAACCTTGCACCACCCCGGCCAGGAGCATCTCCCCCTTGAGCTCGGCGGCCTCCTTGGTCCTTTCCAAGGTGACCTCGATGGATTCTGCCGTGCGCTCCTTGCTCCAGTCCGGTTCGGCGAAGATGTCCAGCACCGTTCCGATGTCGGAACCGATGTCCCTCTGGAACGCCACGATGTCCTTGTTGATCAGGTCCACCTCGCCGTACATGTGCGATTGGAAGGTGCCGGAGTCGGTCATGATGACCCCCGGGAAGTCGAGCAGCTCGTGCAGCCCCCTGCTCAGGGCATCCTCCCTGATCTTTGGGTCGCTGCGGATGATGTACGAATTGGTGATGAGGGCCCGGAAACCGAACACGTCGTACAGCTCCCTCGGGCTCACTGTGATGAGCCTGGGGTTGATGACCGGCAGAAGGCAGGGGGTCTCCAGCTCACCTTGGCGGGTATGCAGCCGGCATATGCGGGCCAACCCGTCGCGTCTCACTAGCTCTAACATAAGCGCCCCATTTCCTCTCGTTATATTAAAGGTAATATCCGCACCCGACGGCAAAGGGATATATCCGCGGCAGGAAATGGACTAGGCGGTTAACATGGAATCCCTCGTGATGTGCTGCCCGAAATGCGAGATCCTGATCACCGTGCTGGTCCAGGACTGCATCGAAGGCCGGGAGTTCCCCTGCCCCATATGCGGGAAGATCATCAGTTTCAGGTTCACCGCCGAAGAGGCGGAGCAGAAGTTGGAGATGGCCAAGAAGAACCAGGAGCGGGCGCTTCGCAGGCAGTTCCCTCTCTCCTTCGGGGATGTGTGAAGGTTCCATGGATTTCGAGCTCAAGATGGTCATCGTGGTCCGCAAGGACCTCAAGATATCCCCTGGGAAAATGGCAGCGCAGGTCGCGCACGCCGCTGTAAACTGCGCTTTGGCCAGCAAGAAGCGCAAGCCCGCGAACTTTGAGCGCTGGTACAACGAGGGGCAGAAGAAGGTGGTGGTCAAGGTCCAGGACCTGGCGGAGCTTTACAGGATAAAGCAGGCCGCCGAGGACTTCGGACTGATCACCTCGCTCATCACCGACGCCGGGATGACCGAGCTGCCTCCGAACACCACGACCTGCCTGGGCATCGGTCCGGCGCCGAACGCCGAAGTGGACCGGGTGACCGGACACCTGGGGCTGATGTAGGTGAAGGACCAGGCCCGCGTGCTCGGCATAGACGACGGGCCGTTCGTCAAGGGCCAGGGGCGAGCGCCTTTGGCCGGCGTCCTGGTATGCCCTCCTGGTTACGTGGAAGGCGTCATCGTATCGTCCTGCCAGGTTGACGGTGCGGACGCCAATGAGGCGATATCGAGCATGGTCAGGGATTCCCGCTTCTACGAACAGGTGCGAATGATCATGGTGGACGGCGCGGCCCTGGGCGGCTTCAACGTGGTTGACGTACGGGCGCTAAGCGAGGACCTCGGGGTTCCAGTGCTGACCGTCTCCCGGGACGAACCAGACATGGTCAGCATCCGCGATGCCCTGGAAGCCCATTTTCCGGACTGGGAGCGGCGGTTCGAGATCATCTCGCGCAACCGCGTCCGTCCGGTGGAGGTTCCCGGAGGTTTCGTCCACGTGACATCTGAAGGCATCGGGGATAGGGAGGCCGACGCGATGGTCCGCCGGTGCATCGTCCGAGGATGCCTCCCGGAGCCGGTCCGGCTGGCCCATCTAGTGGCTACAGCTCTGGTGCGCGGGGAATCCCGGGGAAGAGCCTGAGCGTCCGGAAATCATTATCTGCTTGCGCCTGATATCCTTGCGTGGCCGACGACGTGGTGTTCAGGGTGGCCAAGAGACGCCTGCAGGAGATACAGGAAGAACTTCCGCATCCCGACATCGCCACCCATTTCTCCGTCGATGAGGGCGGTCGCGGGCTCATCGACATATTCTATCAGGGGGCATTGATCGGTCAGGAGATCATCGAGACCGCCGATTCGTGGAAGGAGAAGGACCGGCTCTTCGCCTATCGCGAGGTCCTGAAAAAGAAGATCCGGCTGGTGGTCATGGCTCCCCGGTCGGAGGCCATGATGGTCCGCTACATGATGCTCGAGCTCAACAACTGGTGGCTGTTCTACTACATGGTCTACGGCTACGACACGGCCGGTCGTCTCGTGCGGGTCCTGAAGCCCTTCCCTCCCGACCGAAAGGCGCCTGAAACGCCTTACATATCCTAGGCCGAGAGCGGCGGCAAACCACAAGGCCTCAATATCGTCCAGCATCGCGCTTTGGCGGTTGTCCATAATCCCATATTCCTATATTGAAAATCGGTAATAGGTGCGATGCTCCTGAATTAGAGGTGAAATATTTGGCTAAAGGATTATTCACTGCCAGAAAGCTGAGGAACGATCGGCAGAAGTCCAGGTGGAGCGACAGGTCTTACAAGAGAAGGCTGTTGAAGCTCAAGGAAAGGTCCGATCCGCTCGAGGGTGCAGCTCAGGCAAAAGGCATCGTACTGGAGAAGGTCGGTATCGAGGCCAAGCAGCCTAACTCCGCCATCAGAAAGTGTGTCAAGGTCCAGTTGATCAAGAACGGTCGCCAGATCACCGCATTCGCGGTCGGCGACGGCGCGATCAACTTCATCGATGAACATGATGAGGTCCTTGTGGAAGGCATCGGAGGTAGAATGGGCCGTTCCTACGGCGACATTCCCGGGGTCAGATACAAGGTCATCCAGGTGAACAACGTCTCCCTGAACGAACTGGTCAGGGGGAGGAAGGAGAAGCCGGTCAGGTGATTTCTGTGGAAGAGAGCAGTTTCAAATTCGACAACATTCTGCTGTTCGGCAAGTACGCCAGCGGCGAGGTCGTAGTGAAGGACGGGGGTTTGGCCAAGTACATCAACTTGACCCCCACCGCCGTGCCCCACACCACCGCCCGGCACGCCAACAAGTGGTTCGGCAAGTCCAAGGTCAACATCGTCGAGCGCCTCATCAACAACATGATGAGGACCGAGGTGTTCACCGGCAAGAAGCTCAAGGCCTACAACGTCACCAAGAAGGCCTTCGATATTATAGAGCAGCGCACCAAGAAGAACCCCATCCAGGTTCTGGTCGAGGCTCTGGAGAACGCCGCCCCTCGGGAGGAGATCACCCGCCTGCAGTTCGGAGGAATATCCGTACCTAAGGCCGTGGACGTCGCTCCATCCCGCAGGCTGGACATCGCCCTGCGGAACATCTCCAAGGGCTCGGTCAACGCTTCGTTCAAGAACACCAAGCCCATAGAACAGTGCCTGGCCGAAGAGCTCATCCTGGCCTCCAAGGGCGACATGAACAGCTTCTCCGTGGCCAAGAAGGAAGAGATCGAAAGGGTCGCTTCATCCGCTCGTTAAACTAGGTGGGGAAAATGGGCAGAAAAGAGGACAACATCAAGAAGGCTCAGAGTATCATGATGACTCCTGAGTTCATCAGGAACATCGGTACCGCCGCGCACATCGACCACGGGAAGACCACCCTGAGCGATAACCTCATCGCCGGGGCGGGTATGATGTCGGAGAACCTCGCCGGCAAGCAGCTTATGCTGGACTTCGACGAACAGGAGCAGGCCCGTGGCATCACCATCAACGCGGCCAATGCCTCGATGGTCCACACCTGGCACGGCGACGGGAAAGATTATCTGATCAACCTGATCGATACTCCAGGTCACGTCGACTTCGGCGGGGACGTCACCAGGGCCATGAGGGCTCTGGACGGGTGCATCATCCTGGTCTGCGCTGTCGAGGGCATCATGCCCCAGACCGAGACCGTCATTCGTCAGGCTCTGAAGGAAAGGGTTCGCCCGGTCCTGTTCGTAAACAAGGTCGACCGATTAATCAACGAGCTGAAGGTCACCGAGCAGGAGATGCAGCAGCGCTTCAGCCAGATCATCGCCGAGGTAAACAAGAGGATAACCGCCAACCTGCCCGAGGACCTCCGCAAGAAGTGGCAGGTCAAGGTAGAGGACGGTTCCGTCGCCTTCGGCTCCGCGTTCAACAACTGGGCCATATCCGCCCCGTACATGAAGAAGAGCGGCATCTCGTTCAAGGACGTCTACAACTACTGCAAGAACGAGGACCAGAAGACCCTGGCCAAGAAGTCCCCGGTGCACGAGGTGCTCCTGGACATGGTCATCACCCATGTCCCCAACCCGTTGGATGCTCAGAAGATCCGTATCCCGGTCATATGGAAGGGCGATCTCCAGTCCGAGGTCGGCAAAGCCATGATGAACTGCGACCGGCAGGGTCCCACGACCTTCATGTGCACCAAGATAATCATCGACCCCCATGCCGGTGAGGTAGCCATGGGAAGGCTGTTCTCCGGTAAGGTCGTCCGAGGGCAAGAGATGTTCATCCTCGGGATGCCCAACGCCAACCGTGTCCAGACCGTCGCCATGAGCGTCGGCGCCGACCGCATCGCAGTTGACGAGGTGGAGGCGGGCAACATCGTGGCCCTTTCCGGTCTGAAGGACGCCATCTCTGGCGCCACCTGCTCGTCCGAGAAGGACATGGAGCCCTTCGAGAAGATCTCCCACTACACAGAACCGGTGGTCACCGTGGCCATCGAGGCCAAGCACATGAAGGACCTGCCCAAGCTGGTCGATGTGCTGAGGACCGTCGGAAAGGCCGACCCGTCCATCCAGGTGCAGATCAACCAGGAGACCGGGGAGAACCTGCTGTCCGGAATGGGGGAGCTCCACCTGGAGATCACCCAGTACCGCATAGTGAACGACCACAAGGTGGATATCAAGTCCTCCGCACCTATCGTCGTCTACCGCGAGGCCGTGAAGGGCAAGGGCGGTCCGTTCGAGGGCAAGTCCCCCAACAAGCACAACAAGTTCTACATGGTTGTCGAGCCGCTCGAGGAAGCCATCGTCGAGGCGATCAAGAACGGCGAGATCAAGGTCGATGGGAAGATCAAGGACCCCAAGGCCCTTGCCAAGCAGCTCAGCGATCTGGGCCTGGACAAGGACCAGGCCAAGGGAGTCGTCTGCTTCAGGAACAACAACGTGTTCATCGATACCACCAAAGGTATCCAGAACCTGCACGAGACCATGGAGCTGTGCAAACAGGCATTCGAAGAGGCCATGGACCAAGGTCCTCTGGCCAACGAACGCGTGGCCGGACTCAAGGTCATGCTGGTCGATGCCAAGCTGCACGAGGACTCCATTCACAGGGGTCCGGGACAGGTCATACCGGCAACTCGCTCCGGCATATACGGCGCGATGTGCCTGGCTGGCAGGGTGCTGCTTGAGCCCATGCAGAAGGTCTACATCAACTGTCCGCAGGACATGATGGGCGACGTCACCCGCGAACTGCAGGGACGCCGGTCCACCATCGAGGACATCCACCAGGACCACGACGCCACGGTGATCATCTCCAAGGCGCCGGTCGCCGAGATGTTCGGTTTCGCCAGCGCTATACGCGGGGCGACCCAGGGACGCGCCCTGTGGTCGACCGAGAACTCAGGCTTCGTGATCCTGCCGAAGGAACTGCAGGACAAGGTGGTCGGAGAGATCAGGAAGAGGAAGGGACTGAACCCCCAGCCTTACGACGCAGGATATTACTCCGGCTGAAGATGAAAAACGGTTATATAGAATGAATAATATCGAGAGGCAATCGACTCATAGTATATAAGGAAAAATCTGGAGGGAAAACAAATGGCAGACAAACCTCACATGAATCTGGTATTCATAGGTCATGTAGATCACGGAAAGTCCACCACCGTCGGCAGAATGCTGCTCGACACCGGTGCAATCGACCCCTATGTCATCGAGAAGTTCAAGAAGCAGGCCGATGAGAAGGGAAAGGCAACCTTCGAGTTCGCCTGG